>JBILFF010000025.1:0-21992 GCA_044351695.1 Bdellovibrionota bacterium | reverse complement strand
TATTGACCCGAGAAGAAGAGCAAGAGAGCTTTAAGCGCCTTCGTTCTTTAGAGCGAGAGATGATCAGTATTCTTACCTACACTCGCTTTTTTGAGTTAAAGCTCGGTACGGGTTTTCACGAGAAAATCGTCTCTGATCATGGACGCTTTGTTGAGCAAGTGATGGCAGATGCCGATCTTCGCTCCCGATTTGTCTCGGAGCTGATCAACCCCCTGGGCGCTCGGCTCAAGTTTGCCGATTCAAAGACCGTGAAGGCCAAGCATGAAGTTTATCAGTCTGATTTAGAATTCGAAGAACAACAAGCCTTAATGAAGGTGAAACCTCTTCTTTCGAACTGGAACGCGCAGCGTGATGCTTTTGTTGAATCAAATTTTAGATTGGTGATCGCTATCGCTAAAAAGTACTCTTCATTTTCAATGCCTTTGATGGATCGAGTATCTTTTGGCAACCAAGGTTTAATAATCGCTGTGGATCGATTTGATCTGAGCCATGGGACTAAATTTTCGACTTATGCGATCTGGTGGATTCGTCAGGCCATTTACCGAGGAATGCTGGGCTCCGTAGGGGTTGTCAGGCTTCCTCCAAAAAAGGCTTACCTTTTAAAAGGGATCGCTAGATTTAGAAATGCATTCAGCATGAAACATCACAGACGACCTACTCAAGACGAAGTCGCTGCCGCATTAGGAACAAAAGTCGAAGTGATCCGTGCTGTGGATGCTGTTCTACAGACCTACGAGCTTGATCGCTCCGTTATCGAGGGGCCCGGGGCTGAAGGGATGTTAGATCATGAGGTGGTGAAGCCAAAAGAACGCGCAGGAAGACACTTTAGCTTGGCGAGAGAAGAGCTTCGCGAGCAGATCATTTACCACTTGCGAAGGATGGCTTCGCAGAGAACCAGGGATGTTCTTTGGCACTACTATGGCTTGGGCGGTGGTGAGCCGATGACCTTAGAGTCGTTGAGGCAATTTTATTTTAAAAATATTTCACGGCAAAGAATTCAGCAGATTCTACGACACGGTGAGGGGCAGCTCGTTTATCGGATTCTAAAAGAAAGCAATCAATTGAGTCCGAAAGAGGAGCAGCTCATGAATCTGATTTATGGCGCGGACTCGGTGCCCGCTTCAGCAGCTAATCGATATCAAAAAGCTGCTCTTGGGTTACGAATTTCGATGGAGGAGGTTAAAAAAATAGAGCAAGTGGTGATGACGCGTTTGCCGGCTTGGAAGCCGATTGAAGAATAGATTTTAGGCGACATTCCAAATTTTATGATTTTGCACCGAGAGTCGCCAGGGCGGGTTGGACTTACAGAGCTCGATACACCATTGAAGATTTTCTTGAGCCAGACTTCCGCCATCAAAAGCCGGACTCAGCAAAAAATAGTCTGCTTTGATTGATGGCTTTGGAATGCCCTGACCCACACGTCGAACATACTTGAGTTCGTGTGCAAACTGGACTCGAAGAGTGTGCTCAGCACTTTTGGGAGAAACGCAGATCCAGTCAATGCCTTCAGGCAATTCGCGAGTCCCATTAGTTTCGATCGCAATCTTGAAGCCGGCTTCATGCAATCGATCAATCAGCTCTTGATCGGCCTGTAGCCCGGGCTCACCACCGGTTAAAATCACCCACTCCGAACGCGGCGCTAGCTTCTTGAGGCTCTCCAAAATGTCATTCAGGCTCAGATCACGGCCCGAGCTAAACTCGGTATCACAGTCAAAGCCTTCAGTTTCGCGACGGCACGTCAGGTTGCATCCTGAAAACCGGAGAAATAAATTAGGCGTTCCCGCACGCACTCCTTCACCCTGAAGACTGTAAAATATCTCATTTACTCGGTACGTTTTCATGAATCTCCTCGTAAACGCATCGACTGGTGCAAGTTTCTTCGATCACGACTGCTTTCAGCGAAGCAAGACGCGGTTTTAATTTTCGGTAAATCCACTGAGCTACTAACTCTGAAGTAGGAGAGCGCATCTGGAGGGAATCGTTTAGATGGTAGTGGTCGAGATGCTCTTCGAGCAGGGGTCGAACAACAGACTTCATTTCTGAAAAATCAACGAGCATTCCAGTTTTGGGGCCAGATTCATGAAGCCGGCTGCCCTCACAAATCAGGCGTCCCCGCCAAGAGTGTCCGTGTAAGCGAGAGCACTTTCCATCATGGTCTGGGAGGATGTGGCTTGCTTCAAACGAAAACTCTTTTTCTAGCAACCACTTCGCAGAGCTCTGGTTCACTTAAGCCGCCTTTCGTAAATAAATTGTAGGATCAACCACTTTGGCGAGAGTAAACGCCTCTCGACGCTCAACACAGGTCCCACAGCTACCACAATGCTCGGCATCTCCACGATAACAAGACCAGGTGTTTGAAAACGGAACCTCAAGGCGCGATCCCAGCAGCACAATTTCTGATTTCGAAAGACGTTCAAAAGGAGTGGTGAGCAAAATAGATTTCCAGTCGCAGAGCTGAGCGGCTTCGCGCATTTTTTGAATAAACTCAGGTCGGCAGTCCGGATAAATTGTGTGATCGCCTGAGTGAGCCGCATAGCTGACCGAATCGGCCTCCAAAGTAATTGCCCAACCGATGGCGAGAGAAAGCATAATCATATTGCGATTCGGCACAACGGTGATCTTCATGGAGGAGTCAGTGTAGTGCCCATCAGGAATTTCGATAGGTCCGGTTAAAGCGCTTTTGGAGATTAAAGACTGAATTGAACTCAAATCGATGATTTGGTGTTGAAGTCCGAGCCGCTGTGTTGTTCTTTGGGCAAACTCAAGTTCTCGAGCATGCTTTTGCCCGTAGTTAAAGCTCAAACAGGCCACTTCCTGACCTTTGGCTAAAAGCTCATACAACAAAACCGTTGAATCCAAACCACCACTAAAAAGAAGCACCGAACGCATGTTAAAGGCTATAACACAGGAATTTCTGCTGAGAAGTGGCTTTCTGTCTGCAGCCTAAGTGCCTAGGCTCATTTGACTTTCTGACAGAGCCGACAGTTGACCTTAAAGGGGGCAAGGGCTTGAATGTCAAAAGAGCATGGCTAAAATCATTCCATTCAGACCAAGACGCAAGAAGAGCGTCCGTTCGGCATCGGTCCCACTGGATCCGGCTTTGCCATCGGGCTTTGATACTTTGATTGCTCAAGTGCTGAATGAAGAAACAGCGGCACTGGTGAAATCAGGAAAAGTGCAGGTCCGATCGGCCGTTGAGATGCTTGAGAATGCAGATTCTCTGAGGATTCGATTTGCTTTGCCGGGGCTTCAAAAAGATCAAATTCGAATTACTTTTAAAAAGAATTGCTTAAAGGTTTGGCTCCTAGAAGAAGGCAACAAAGAGCCAGAGTCTCATTCTCTTCCTATTCCAGCGATTGTCGACGCAGAAACCGCTTTTGCTTTTTGGGACGCCCAACATCAAATGCTTGTCGTCGATTTTCCAAAAATCAAAGACGAGGATGAAAATCCGGGCGTAGAAATTCCGATCGCTTAAACTGGGATTACTTCTTGAACTTCGGGCACCGCTTCTTTGAGACGCGTTTCTACCCCCATTTTAAGAGTCATCAGGCTCGAGGGGCAGCCCGAGCATGAGCCCTGCATTTTGAGGTAAACAAAGCCCTCTTCAAATTTTTCAAAAGTAATGTCTCCCCCATCCATAGCAACTGCGGGGCGAACTTCTTTATCGAGGACCTCACAAATTTTTCTCTCGATTTCATTTTGAGGCTGCGGCGCAGAGCTGCTCTCCATCGCTTTGGCGTCAACAACAGGTCTGCCAGAGCTTAGATAATCTCGGATCAAGCTTTCGACTTGCTCATGCACATTCATCAGTTCGTTCTGATCTTGAATAGAAACGGTGACAAAATTGGTGCCCAACATGACCGACTTTACCTGGTTGATTCCAAAAATCTCGCTCGCTAAGCCAGAGAACTCTTTAGCTGTCGCGGCAGAGTTAAAATTTTGGGCTCCACGCGCCAAGAGCTGACGATTGACTACGTATTTGAGGCTCTCGGGGTTGGGGGTAAACTCAAGTCGTACTGATACTTCTTCCATAGCTGGAGACTATAATGCCGAATTGAGATTTCTGCGAGTGGTCGCCAGGCCCTTTTTTTGCGGATATGGGCCAAATGCGGCCCGGGATGGCCCTCTAGACACTTTTTAGGAAAGGCTTGACGGCTCCAGGCCTGCAAGAAGCGGAGCTGTCGAAAAGCATCAAACCAGATCCAAAATTGATGAATGCGCTCGGGGCCTAACTCTGTGCGCGCTCGAAGCTCAGCCCAAAAATCAAGAATCTCTTCGACCGGCAATTCTCGAGGAAGGAGTAATTCGGTAGCGCCCAGATCGGGGCTTTGAGGATGCGCACAGAGTCTTACAAAAAAATCAATAAACTCGCTGAGCTTTTGAAAAGCCTGAGTTTGATAAACTCGAGATTTCTGCGGATCTAAGAGCGCAGCACTCGTTCCAAAAGGCGTTCTTAACTCGGCCCGCGCTTGGATCTGTAATTCGGGTTCCGCAGGATGTGTAATCGATCCAAGCTTTCTTAGCTTGTTAAACAAATAAAAATCTTCGCCCGCCTTTCGTTTAGGAAAGCCTCTCACCATCGCGTAAGCTTCGGATCGAAATGCCAAGCAGCTCCCTACCGATAAAAAACTGTAGGGTGATCCGGCTTTCGCTAACTCGCTGGCGTAGTGACGCAAGGAATACTCGTACTCCATGATGCCCGGTGCGAGTTCGGGTTCGCTGTGGTGGACGAACTCAAAGTGTAGACCCACAGCTTCTTGAGGGGTTTCCTCGAGGACTTCAAAATAATTGGGGGGTGGTCGTACATCGGCATCTGAAGAAAAAATCCAAGGAGATTTGATTCGTCCTAATTGCTGGAGTTTGAGCAAGAGATCCGCTCCGATTTTGCGTGCCTCTCCGACGCCTTGGTGGAGGGCGCAAGCCCCTGTTCGATTCACAACCATCAGGCTACGATTCTTCAATCGAATCAGGCTGTGGTACTCGTCAATGACTTCTCTGGACTCAGCAAGAGTAAAGAGCTGTTGAATCAAATGCTGGTTTAATTTTTTAGCAGCAGCAGGGGAATCAAAAGCTTCGTTGATGATGAGTACTAACAAAGCATCATGATCCAGCTGAAGCCAATGCTTTAAATTCTCTAGAAAGAGCCCCCCCTCTGAGTAAGTGGGAATCAGAATTCCATATTGAAAGATCTGCTGAATTTTTGAAAGCTCGGGGAGCTTCTCACAGTAGGTGTTAAGATATTTATTCAGAGACTTCATCTAATGAACGGCTGCACGAATCGGCAGTTCGTGAATAATTTTTGACTCGAGCTCCTCAAAGTAGTGCATGCGTTTCTCGACCGTTGTTCGATCAAACTCGTGAAGAGCCGTCGTTAAAAAGAGCTCGTGATGACGGGCCTCAGCTTCGCTTAATTTTTTGTAAAACTGCTTGAGCTCTGAGTTTTGATGATTTTCGGCCACAATCTTAAATCTCTCTGTGCCCCTCTTCTCTACTAATCCAAAAATCAAAAGCCGATCTAAAAATCTCTCTTGAGGCGAGGTTCTCATGCCCTTGAGTAATTCATTAATGTAGGGGTCTTTGCTGTCTCCGCTGGGGCGCAAACCTTTTTTGAGAACAAGGCGCATAACTTGATGAAAGTGTTGTAGTTCTTCGCGCGCAAAACTGAGCATCGAGTCGATCAAGTAGCTTTTCTCGGGATACTTACAGACAAACTGTATGCCTACAGCAGAGGCCTTTCGTTCACAACTTGCATGGTCTAGTAGGAATTCATCAAAGTTCGTCTCGACATGGGGCCACCACTCGCTTGGGGTCTTTACTCGCAAAGTGAAATCGAGATCCATCTGCAAGGAATTAACTGGAGTTTCGGTTTTGAATCAATCGAGAGCTTAGGGCTCGCCAGAATCCTTGTCCTTTCTCAGTTTCGCGAGCCTCTCGCTTAAGGGTTGGCTCCGATATCCGGGCGGATCTGATCGATTTTTTACAAAACCTTCAATAAAACCGTTGAGCCACTGAAGAGCGCTGAGGCGAATGCCCAACGAGTTTTCAAGATCCGGTCGAAGAAAAAAAATAGCGCCAAGAAAAGCTAAAAATCCAAGAAGCCCATTAAACTCAAAAAATCGAATCAAAGCGGAGCCCAGGAATCCCAAAAAAACAAAGAGAGTCAGCGCTAGATACTGCGGCTTTCGACGAGGTCCTGATTCACGCATCATTTTGCCTTGAGCCCGACCGTAAGCGTGCATCACTTTGCGCCACTGTTGAATATTCTCGGGTCGATGATGAAATACGAGTGCTTGGGGGTTGTAAGTAATTTGGTAGCCAGCTCTGATCACCCTCTGGTCCATCTCCACATCTTCTCCTGGAAATAAGTCCTCTCTAAATCCGCGCAGCCGAATAAAGAGATCCCTACGGTAGGCCACATTGCACAAGGGGTTGTGAGAGGTGAATTGAATTCCGTTCTGAGCGGTTTTTACAAAATCAATCAATCCAGAGAAACTCAAAAGAAAGCGCTCGACCTTCAGCTGAAAATCCGTGGACTGAGGGGGCGCGCGATGGGGGCCGCCTGTGGCGCCTATCTCGGGCTTGGACTGAAAGCCCAGCACCAACTGGCTGAGCCATTGGGGGGTGGGTATACAATCCGCGTCGGTAAAGGCCAAAATATCGGCCCGAGTTTCAAGAGAGGTCAAATTTCGGGCTTTGCCTGGCCCTACCTTTCCAAATTCAAAAAGCCGAAAGCGCTGGGGCAAAGCAGCAACGAACTCTTGAATGATGGCCTTGGTCTGATCGGTGCTTTGATCATCAATCACAAAAACCTCAAAGTTCGGATAATCCTGACGACTCAGCGCCTCCAAACAATCGCGAATGACGCTCTCTTCGTTGTAAGCAGGGATGATGACACAAACACGTTCAGACATATTCGGCTTTCGGTTTTAATCGTACCCTGGCCGGCCTAGCTCTGGTATTTTTAATTTGTGAACTTGCGAGATCCCCGAAAGTTTGTGCTACAGCGCGTCGGAAGGCTAGTCTCGTGGTTTGCCGGCCTATCTCTCGGCTCTCTCTTTTTTGGAATTCTTCTGACTTTGATTATTTTGGCTGTCTTTGTGCGAACAGAATTCTTTCAAAAAAATCTGCGCGATCGAGTCGTGGAATTAGCGCAAAAAAATCTTCAGCTCGATATCGAATACGAAAGCGCTGAGATCGAAGTTTTTAGACTTTATCCTCGTTTGAGTTTTCGAAAGGTGCGAATGGAGGAGGCTCGATCAAAGACGCCTCTGATGATCGATCGCGTTTCGGTAAGTATTTCTGCGTTTGTTTCGATTCCGCTGTTGCTGTTTCAAAGAATTCATATTGCCAGCGCAGAGGTCGAAGGACTTCAGTTCAGTTTAACAGAGACAAAAACTTTGAATGATTGGATGAAGCGCCTAAACCCCGCTCGAAGAGAGGAGTCAAAGACTCAGTCCTCCAGTTTTTCTGCGAATATCGAGGAGATTCATTTTCAAAATTTTAAACTGTTTGTCGATCTCTCTGATAAAGATGTTTTAAAGCAAAAGATTTCGGGACAGTTTGAGCTACGAGATTTTAGGCTTTCTTTTGACCAAGAAGAAATTCTCTTTGAGGGCGAGTTTCCTGTTCGAAATTTAGAACTAGGCCCGATTCAAGTGGAATCCGGAGAGATGCGGATCGTGGAGGGCCGTTACTTGGGCCGGCGTCTTGCCTTTGAGCGGCTCACCGTGACCAGTGGCGAAGATGAGATTGATCTGTCGGGGACGGTAACGGGTTTTGAGAAGCCGGCACTGAACCTCAAAGCCTCGGCCTCTCTGGAGATCGGAAATTACTCAAAGATCCCCGCCAAAGGCAGACTCGATGCAAAGATGCGATATCAAGGGATCTGGAAGCAAGGAAAAGGCTCATTTGAGTTTGCTTTGAAAGAGGGATTTATCAAGTCTCGTCAGTTTGATGCGGTTGAGGGGCAGCTCCGCATACGCGAGCGTGAACTGGATGTCTTAGATTTTGAATTCAAGCGAGGCTCAGAGCGAATTACCGCCAAAGGGGCTGTAGGAATTGAGGGTCAAAAAAGCGAGCTGAATCTGAAGTTGCAGGATCTGGATTTGCCTCAGTGGTTGGCTCTCATTGAAGATCACCTCGGGGTCTGGAGGGGCCGGGTGAGTGGGAATCTGGATTTACGAGGGGATATCTTAGCAGGAGCCATTGAGGGGGATGCTCGGCTTCGGGCGATAGGATATGAAGTTCATACCGAGGAGGGAGGGCTTCGATACGCAGCGCCAGATGCGCAAGTGGAGTCCAAGCTGAACTTTAAGAGTTGGGAAGAGGGAGTAGTGCAATCGAGTGTGACAACGGCTTTCAGTCAGTGGACCTCCTCCATGCGATGGGATGCTAAGGAATTCTGGATTGATTGGAAGGGTAAGACCGACGGGCCGATGGGGCGCCTGTTTTATTTTGATCTGGAGACAAGGGGCGATATCGAGGGTTTTTATGGCGGACCATTTAGAGCGATGGATCTCAAGATCGTTCCACGCCTGAAGACGATCAAGCTCAATGATCAAATTTTCAAAAATCTAAGAGGGCAAATCGACTTTGATGAGAAGCGTCAATTCGTTGCGAATCCTTTAGAGGCCGATGAGTTTAAGGCAAATGGGGGCTTTTTGTTTCCTCGTGTTGGAGAGACAGAGTTTTTTAATTTTAGTTTTGAAACAAAGTCGATGAGTCTCCGGACGATTCTTAACTCCCTTCCCATGACGAAATCGTGGGCGATTAAGCCCGAGGCCACAGCAGCCACCAAAGCATTTTTTCATGGGCTGCTTGATGAGCCCAGGGCCAGTGGTGAGATTTTTCTAGAACGGTTTCGTTTAGAAAACGAATCCGAGAGTCGAACGATTCAGAGTAAATTCCGTTTTGAGAGCGGGTATTTTCGGGCTTTTGACATTAATTTCGAAGGCCCATCAGACTCAGGAAATCTAAAGGCCGACTTGTTGGTTTCTACTGCTCGAATTGAAGCGCTCAAGCTCACAGGACGGCGACTACGATTGGCTGATTGGGCGAACGTCTTTGGCTTGCAAAGCCCCATCCAGTCGCGGGCCGACATGGATTTTTCTTTTGATGCGAGTGCAGGAAATCTTTCTTTAGAAAGTGTTTTAAAAGAGACATCGATGGGATCTCAGGTTCAAGGAGATTCTCAGATTTCTGTTCGCTCGAGCCGGGCGAGTTTTCAATTGAATGCTCAATTGTTTGGGGGCTTGGTTCGTCTTTCTACGGCTCCAGAGAATTCTTCGATCTTCAGGTTGGAGTTAAAACGCTGGGATTTGTCTTCCGTTTTTGAGGAGTTGAATCGTGGAGGAATATCTTGGAAGCACTCGGGGAGCGGAAGTTGTCGAATGCCTGCGCCAAGGCCTCGGGCAGCATCAGATCTTCTGGATTATCTTCCGAGTTTTGAGCTTTTTCAGTGTAATCTGAATTTTTCGGAATCGGCCCTAGAAAGAGGGGGTGCGCAGTTGCTCCGACTGGAGCCCTTCGATTTAGGTCTCGATAAAAAAGCCTCTCAAAGTATCGAGTGGTCCAGTCCGTTGATCGTACTTTCGGCGGCTCGCCAGCGTTTAGAATTGTCAGGTCGATTTAGGAGCCCGCAGGATTTGGTGATTCGGATGCAAGGACGAGCACCACTAGATGCACTATCTTACTTTTTTGATGAAACCGCTCGTTCTGAAGGCGTTTTGGAAATCGACGGGGTTTGGAGCGCAAGAGGTTATTCGGGAGCCATTTCACTTTCGAAGGGTTTACTTGTGTTTAAAGAGAGTCCCATTCTTTTGAGGGAGGTGGAGGCGATTGTTCGAGCTCAAAATTCTAATTTCGAGCTGCAAAGCCTTACCGGGTCGCTACGAGAAGGATCTTTGAGTGCGAGTGGGCGCCTCCAATTAAAGGGCTTTGATCTTGAGGCCATGCAACTCACGACGCAGTTAAACGGAACGCTCATCGAGCCAGACTCGGGAATTCGATTTCGAAGCTCGGGTCCTCTCTTCATTCGGCTTGAGAAAGGGCAGGGTAAGGTTTCTGGTCAGTTGAGTATCTCGGAGGGCCGATTTAGAAAACGCATTAACTTGAGGGCTGACTTAGCAAAAATGTTTACGCCCGATCGATCGAAGTATGAATTTTATGTGAGAGAGTCCTCGTTTTTTGATCCGTGGCGCTTGGATATCGCGTTGAGCACCTCTGAGCCTTTTCAGGTCCGAAATAATATCGCCGAGGGTGATTTTGATGCTCAAATGAGAATTCAAGGCACGATTCGCGAGCCGCGGGTCATCGGATCAGCAGGTGCTTTGCGGGGCCGCTTCAATTATTTTAATCGCAGCTTTGAGATTCGCACAGCAACCGCTCAGTTTAATAATCCCAACTCAAATATTCCTCGCTATGATATTCGCGCGGATACAGAAGTAGGAGAGTATCGAATTTTTATTTCTGTCGTTGGAGATGCGGCCACCCAAAAGGTTTCTTATAATTCGGACCCCCCCTTGGCAGAGAGGCAAATTCTCTCGTTGGTCTCAACCGGTACTCCACCTTCGACGTCTGAGCAGGCCATTCAGGATGATCGAACGACATCGGCTGCTTACGCAGGGATCTCGTTTGTGACGGGACAACTTCAAGATACGATTGAATCCGCATTGTCGACAGACTTCGGCATTCAGAGATTTCAAATTTATCCAAGTTTTTACGAAGAGACAGGAAAGACTGAGCTTCAGCTCAAGGTGGGCACGGATTTGATTAGAAACCGTTTATCTCTCAATTATTCAAATTATCTTTCCGCCACCGGTGGGCATCTGGTGGAGTTGGATTTACGGGTAAACCGAAGCCTATCCCTGGTAGGGTCATGGCGCGATACTCAAAAAGAGCAGAGGCAAAATATCTCGGGAGATATTGGGGGCGATTTGCTTTTTAGGTTTGAGGTGGAATGAGAAGGCGTTTTATTTTTTGCATCATGCTTGGATTGGGAGCGTTGCGCGAGCCTGGCTTTGCAACTACACCTCAAAAAATTCAAGCGATTGTGGTGGAGCCTCAAGAAGAGTCGGAGTTTGTTTCGGGCACGATTCCCTTAAGAGTGGGGATGGATTGGCGAGAAGCTTACCTGGGTCTTTCAGAGAGATTCTTGAGAACCTCAGATCGATATTCAGCGGTGCAGGTGCGCTGGGACACAGAAAAGAGCGTTCTTTTGGTGCAGGTAGAGCCATACCGTTTTTTCGAAAGCATTCGGTATTCAAAAGATAAGCCCCGAAGTGAATCAGAAGTTCGCAATTTTTGTATTCGTAAGCAAGAGGAGGTCAAGTTAACTCAAGAGCGTATCAGTCAGATCTCTAATTGTGTCATTGAGCGAATTCGTGCCGATGGCTTTTTGGATGCTCAAGCCTTTGTGTTTCCAGAAGGAAGTGATTTGGTGATCGAGATTAATCGCGGAGAGCTTTATCGATTAGAGAGTGTGGAGCTTTTGGGGGCTAAGAATCTTAATCCAAAATTTTTATTGAATTCGCTGAAGAATAAAGAGGGAAACCCCTTTCGCCCGATGGAGGTGATTAACGACACTCGTGAGCTTAATGATCAGTATTTCAAAGCAGGATTTTTACAGTCTCGAGTTTTTGAGCCCTCAATCCAGGTTGTTCCAGCCACGCGTCGAGTGAGTATCACGTGGCGGGTACGCGAAGGTGATCGCTATCGAATAAAATTTGAGGGAGATTATAGTTCACGCAAACCTTTGAATAGAATTCGAGACTCGGCAGAGCCTGCGCCCGATTGGTTTTTAGATGAAATACAAGAGGAGATTCGACAAAGTCTTGCCGATCGAGGCTTTTTAGATGCTGTCGCCACCAGATCTTCGAGACGTTTGGCGGGTCACATTTTAGAAGTTACTTTTGAATCGACCAAGGGCCGTCAGTACTGGCTTTCGAATCCTCTTTTTGTAGGTCTTCAGAACAAAGAGGCCATAGAAAAAATATATTTAAAGGTTTCATCGCTGAAACCTGGGCGATTCTTTTCGGAAAAAGAATATCGAAAAGTTTTCGAGGAGCAATTCTTTGTCGCTTTAGTGGAGTCGGGTTTTCAGGAGGTGAAGATTCGCAGTCTCGAATTCGTGATTGATCGCGAGCGCTATTTGGTCCAGCCCGTGATTTATATGCAAGAGGGTGCTCGGCGAATGATTGAGAATTTTGAGTTAAAGGGCCTTCCCCCAGAAATGTCGGGTTTAACTACCCTCGAGGACTTGCGCGATGAGGTCCGAAAGGGTCGTCCCTATAATGCGATTGCGGTCAATGAGGCCCTCAAAGCTTTGACCACGGAGCTTCGCGGCCAAGGTTATTTAGATGTGGTCTCTGAAGTCGATTGGGATTCGAAACGATCTATTCTGATCGTTCGTTTAAAGGCCGGGCCTCGTTATCGTATCGGCGACTCGATTGTGAGGGGGATCCGACGAACTCAGCTAGCGGTGATTCGTAATCAATTCAAATTTCAAACAGGAGATTTTTACTCGCAAGAAGAGATCAATAATACCACCGCGGAGATTTTGCGACTGGGCTTGGCTCGAAGTATCGACATTCAAGTTTTTGATAAAGATACAGATCAAGGCGTAGCCGTTTTGCTGGTTGAGATTGTGGAGGCCGCAAGATTTCGATTTGAGCTTGGACCAGGGTACGGAACGGTAGACGGGCTTCGCGGAGTATTTAGAGGAACTTATGCGAATATTGGGGGGACGGGTCGTCGTTTGTCTGCGTATGCAAAAGCGAGTCGTCGACTAGAGTCAAAGGAACTGCCTGATGATGTGATTGGAGTCGATGGATCGGGAAATGTAACAGAGCCGGCTCAAGTCAAAAGAGTTCCGTTTTTAGAGAGGCGGGTAACTCTTGAGTATTTTGAGCCAAACTTTTTGATCAAGGAAATCGATGGTCGCGTGGTTTTGAGGCACGAGCTTCTCTCGCGTCGACAATTTGGCGTAGAAAACTATTCAAGTACAGGTCTGCTAGACTGGCGGCCCTTGTCGTTTTTGACTTACACGCCCAGTTTTAAGATTGAGTATAGCGACCCCTTTAACATTCAGTTGGCAGATGAAACTCGCCAGGTAGATGATACGGGACCCAGTCGTTTGCACTCGATTGGGCAAGTTCTTCTTTTGAACTTGGTAGATGATGCTTTCAATCCGACGAAAGGCTTTCGATTTCAGACGAGCAACGAAATTTACAGTAAGTTTTTTGGGGGGGATGACAGCTTTTGGTTAGTGAATCTTGAGCAAACTTTTTATTGGCCAATCGTAGAGTTGGTGAGTCGAAGAAAAGTGGGTTTTGCCGTTTCTTTAAATAGTGGATTTTCAAGTGAGTTTGGAAGCAGCTTGGCGGTACCGGTTGAAAAGCGATTTCGGATAGGCGGCGAGTCTAGTGTTCGGGGCTTTGGCGAAGATGCCATTCAGCCCCTAGACAAAAATGGAGACCCTCTAAGAAATGGGGGCCGAAGCGTATTCTTTTTTAGGAGTGAGTTGAATTTTCCTTTGGTGGGCTGGATCGACCTGCTGGGCTTTTTTGATGGCGGCAGTCTGTATCCTCGAAATTCAGAATTTGCTCCTTGGGATTTAGATTCTCTTCGGTACGGCTCTGGCTTTGGGGTGCGATTGAACACACCGGTGGGACCCATCAAGGCAGGATATGCTTTTGTGATTAATCGAAAGCCTGGAGAAGATATGGGACAAGTTTACTTTGGCGTGGGACCACTCTGAGATTTGAGTTCGTGCAAAAGCCCAAATCGCACGCCTGAATCTGCACAAACGACTTCATTCCACTGAAAGTGCTCGCATAGAGCATAAATGATCGTGAGACCGGCTCCAAAAACATCAGCTCGGTTGGCGGGTAGTCCTTTTATTTTCTCGCGCTCAGAGAGTGGGAGAGAAAGAACCTGTTGTCTCCAAAAATCGATTCGCTCCTTAGAGATCTTTTGGTGGTGAGCATATTCGCGTTTATAAGATGTCAGTCCGCGATCGACCGAGATGGTTGTGGTCATCGTGCCAGCCACGCCCACACCGATTGCAGCTTGATAATCCTCGGTCGTTTGAAACGGGCTTTTCTTTAAAATTGCAAGCACACGCCTTAGTGCAGGCTCTGGATCGGAAACGTTTTGCAGTTTAAATTCATCACTGAGCACCACACTGCCTAATTCGAGCGAGATCGAATGCTGAATGCCTTGATCATTGCCGTAAATCAACTCAGTGCTCGCTCCACCGATATCAAAAACAAGCTTCATCGAGCGCGAATCCGCAAAGTCTTTTTGAACACTCCAGAAGCTTAGTTCGGCTTCACGATCTCCAGAAATCAACTCAATCGGATAGCCTAATGCGGATTCTAAAACTTCTTTAGCACGATGATGATCAGCCGCACGGCGAAGGCCAGCGGTTGCGACTGCTCGAACGCTTTCAACATTGAGGCTTTGAATCACCTGCGAAAAATATTGAAGAGCTTCTACACTTTTCTGGAGCCGCTCGGGGGGAATCGTCGAGCCCTTTGGAAGGCCCTTGGCCAGGCCAGTCACACGACTCTCATCGAAGAGAAGGCGCTCGCCTTGAGGATCAATCTCTAACACAGAGAGAAGCAAAGAATTCGAACCAATATCAATTGCGGCAATTCTTCGCACTTGGATTCGCTATCATGATTTAATAGCCGAGTCGAGGCGACCAGGTGGGCTGAGTGGCGTTTCCAGGCAAGTCTGTGATTTTGGTCAGCTCCGTACCATCGGCTTTCATGACGTAAATCTCATAACGCCCAGATCTTCGAGACGAAAACGTAATCAACTTTCCGTCGGGGCTCCAATCAGGCGCTTCATTGTTTTTTGCATCATAGGTAAGGCGCTCCATATCGTTGCCTTCATCGTTCATGGCAAAGATATCGAATTCTCGATCTAAATCCATTCCAGAGAAAAGGATGCGATTTTCTCGGGGGTGCCACGCGCAGGTATCGTTAAACATTCCCACGCGAGTAATCTTTTTAATCGTTTTGGTGGTCAGATCTAAAATATGCACATGAAGCGAGTTGATCACTCCAGAGCTAAAACAAACTTTCTTTCCGTCAGGACTTACAGCGGGCGCAATATCAATCTCGGCACGCTTTGTGAGGCGCTCCTTTATCTTTCCATCCAGGCCGACAATATAGAGTTCATTGTTTCCGTCCTTCGACAGAGAGACCACCATATCGCGTCCGTTCGGAAGCATGGCCGGACCGAGTGCTGAGCCAGGAACGGAGGTGATTTGAGAAGATCGACCCGCCAGAGAAGTCTTCGAGAGGTTCCAGCCTTTTAATGACTCTGTGGTATAAACGATGTCACGACCATCCACCGTCCATTTTGGAGAGAGATTGGTGCGTCCGTTCTGAACGAGGGGCACGGCATTACGGCCATTGAAGTCCATCGCCCAGACTTCTTTGTTTCGACTTCCAGGAGGCTGATAAGAAAAAGCAATTTTTGTTGAAAACAAACCCTTCTCGCCCGTGACCAGCTCGACGATGTCGTCAGCAAACTGATGGGCTAAAATCGTGTAGTCTTTGCGACGGGTTTGATATGTTTTTTGCAGCAGAGAGCGCCCAGTGGTCGTATTGAATACGAAACCATCCATGGTGAGAGCGCCATCCACTCGTTTAATTCTTCCTCGAACGAGATAGTCCGCTCCCGTGTTCTTCCACTGATCTACCCGAATGCTTTCAATACCACCGATAATTTTTGCGTCTAAAAATGCCTCGCGAGGAACCAGTTTAAAGAGGCGTGAAAAAATCAGGTCTGCGCTAAGCATCGCCTCAATGTCGATCGAGGCCTGGATGAGGTCGGGGAGGGGGGGCTCCTTCAGAAACTCTTGAACGGCTATTGGTATAGCGGTGTCGCGAGCATCTCGTACCACAATGGACTGCGCTGAAGTGTGAGTGACAAAAAGCGAAGCGAGAATAGCGAATCCGCAAAGGCGCAAAACCGAAGACATTCAAAAACTCCTCATGTTTAAAATTGGCACTCTATATTATGACGTTTTCCAGAGAGTTCTGAAATGACATCTGGGGCAAAAATCTCTTTCTTTAAGGCTTCGCGAATGGCCACTTCGCAGCTGCGATCTAGAATGGCAAAGCCTGAAGACTGCAACATTTCAATCTCTCTCAGCTGGAGAGTGTTGCCGACTCCTAAAACGCTAATAACATGATAGCCTCGTGCATTAGGGTTTTGTCTGCGTAGTTCAGAGGCCCGAGGAAGTTCAAAATACTTTCGTATAGCTCCTTGAAGAGCCATTTGCGCAGGAGATGCTTGAATGCGACTACTTCCTCCCGTTCCTCGGCCATCGGTCTCGCCCTCTTTGTGGGTTGGAAAATTGTCTTCTTTTGGCGCTTTTTGCGCGATCTTTCCTTCTTCGCGACGCAGCTTATCCATGAGTGCTTGAGCATCCCTCCGCGTCTTGTCCTCTTTGGTGGGTTTGTTTTTAGGCGGAGGGGTCTTTTGTTTCACGAGAGTGGGGCCTTGGTTCTCTTCGCGCTTCTCAGTCTTGATTTGAGGAGGCGGTAGGTCTCGCTTTTCATCGCCTTTCTTCATCGCGGTATTGGTGGGTTTATAGAGTAGCTCTGTATAAACAACTCCCACAGGTGAGAGTTGCGGAATTTCGAGTTGTAATTTTTTGAGCCGAATTTGTTGTGACCAAATTAAAAGGGCAAAAAAAACTAAATGCAGAATGACTGAAATTAAAAGTGATTTGCCCATAAAAACTCAGTCTTCGTCGACTACTGAGATTGGCTAGGATCCGTCATAAATGCAATCCGGCTTACACCCGCTCTTTGAATCGTAGCCATGGTTTGAATAATCAAACCATGTTTAACGTTTTCGTCTGCATTCACAAAGATTTCCTTCTTCTCTCTTGCCGAAAAAATGAACTGAAGCCGCTTCTCTAAATCTTTGGAGGCGATCTCTGTTCGATCGATAAATAATTTACCATCCGAACGAATACTTAAGATGACGCTTTTTTCCTCGGTCTTTACTGCTTGGGATTTCGCATTAGGCAGATCGACCTCCACCATATCGTTCATCATCGGTGCCGCTACCATAAAGATAATCAGGAGCACGAGCATGATGTCGATGAAGGGGATCATGTTAATCTCCGAATTGAAACCCTCATCGTCTTGGTCGTCTTTTTGTAGGTGTGCTGCCAAGGGATTCCTGCCTTACACGCTTCGCTTTGCCGTGTTAATGAAGTCCGAAGAAAATCCAGACATTTGAGTCGAAATGATTTTGGATCGAGACACAAAGTAATTGTAAAAAAGAACCGCCGGTATAGCAGCAAAAAGGCCCATGGCTGTGGCAATCAGAGCCTCGGCAATACCAGGCGCTACTGTGGCTAGGCTGCTTGAGCCAGCCGCTTCGATGTCTAAGAAAGCCGTCATGATTCCCCAAACGGTACCAAAGAGACCAATGAAGGGAGCTGCGGAGGCAATATTGGCGAGCAGTCCATTAAAGCGGGCTAAAATCTCACCTTCGACTCGAACAGCTTTTGATAAAGAGCGCGACACGTTGCTCTCTATGAGATCGAGGGACTCGACTCGAGCGAGTTGCAGCGCGGTAATCTGATTAAACTCCTGCAAGCCTGCATCGAAAATGCGTGTTAGTCCCGCTTGAGGATGAACCTTCGCTGCTCGAATCGCGGCATCCATCGAGCCAGCAGCCCAGAAAGCTTCTTGAAATTTTTGATTCTCTTTTTCGGAGGTCCTTAAAAAAATCATCTTCCAAAAAATGATTGCCCAGGCAGCGATTGAGCTCAGTAATAAGAGAATCATAACGCCTTGCACCACCCAATGGGCTTGCAAGACAAGCTTCCAAGGATCGAGTGCGGTACCGGTACTTTGAACTAGGGTCCAAACCAAAAAGCTATTCGTCATACGTAAATAAAATGATTACATTAGAAGAAGAGGTTGGCAATTTGCTGTTTCAATTCAAAAACGTAAGTAAGCGCTATGGAATTAGCCCCGTGTTTCGGGAAATGAACTTTTCGTTAGAAAGAGGGACTTTCTCGATTCTGACCGGTCCTAGCGGGTCAGGAAAGACGACTTTGTTTAGGATGCTTTGTGGCATAGAGCACCCGAGCCACGGAGAGATTATTTTTTTGGGTCGAAGACTGACTCAACACTCCTCGGTACACCTCAAAAATATCGGTTTTGTGTTTCAAAATCCTCGTGGTTTGCTCGACAAAACGGTCGCAGAAAACATTGCTCTTCCGTTACAAATTGATGGTTTAAAGGCCTCCGAAATTGAGCGTCGGGTATCGGACTGGGCCAACACGTTGGGCCTCCGGCATCGCTTGCAGTCGCTCTGCCGAGAGCTTTCTGGTGGAGAAATGCAGAAAGTCGAGTTTGCTCGAGCTTTGATTCGTCGCCCACGCTTAATTTTGGCCGATGAGCCGACAGCTCATTTGGACAGTTTGCAGGCCGACCTTCTCATGGATATTTTGTGGGATCATTATAAAGACGGAGCGAGTGTTTTTATCTCAACGCATCATCCCCCTAAGTTTCATCATCCGAGTCTGCTCCGATATCATGTGGAGAACTGCGGAGTACGCCAGTTAACAGCTCAAGATGTCGGCATAGCAAGTTTTCTGGGCAAAGATCATGAGGCCAATTTAGCTCGGGGGATCAATCAATGAGTTCCTTTGGTTTGATTCGGGTTCTGAAGAATTTGATTAAAGAGGGTGGGCTTTACATGGCCTTTGTGGTCACCGGCTGCCTCTTGCTTCTCTCTTTTTGGATCTCTGAAAATGTTCAACAAAATCTCCTCAATCAGTATCGCTATGATACTTTGAGCTTGGTGATTGCGTCCGAGCCTTCTGAGGAGCTCAAGACACTTTTAAATTCTCAAGAGGTCATTCGCTATGATTTGAAAGGATCTTTTGAAAACAAAGAACAGCTTGAGGCTCAGTATCCAGAGTTGAAGGCGGTCTTGAGCGAGCTTGAGAGCAACTACTTTCCTTATTCGGTGCTCGTCACGGTGAAGAGTGCAGATCGTTTTGGCAATCTTCTTCAGACCATGCCCGATCAGTTTTCAAAGTTGATTGTGCACGAGGCTCCAAAACATCTCGCCACTTTTTTTAGTCTTTTGCTCGGGCTATTTGCTTTTCTTTGGCTACTTTTGTTAGCCCTTTTAATTCATTTTAAGCTCGAAAGGCTCGCGGTTCGAGAAACGGCTCGATGGTCGTTGATGAAAATGCTGGGAGCTAAGCCCACTCAAATTTTTATGCCGGCCTGTTTGGTCCAGCTCGGCCAGATTGCCGCGGGCAGTTTAGTCGTATTGGCGCTTTCGCAGATGGGCATGGGTTATTTGCGGACCTTGTTTGGCTGGCATTGGCAAAATCCCAGTTTAGGAGTTTTCGCGGGCTTTTTCTTTCTTTCTCTTCTTTTTGGCTTGAGCTTTTTTCTGCTTATTTTTCTGGGTCGATATCGAAGAACAGCACTGGGTTAAAAATGCGTATCTCTTTTTGGATCATGGCTAGCGTTTTTTGTGTGGTTGTAGCGGACTTGTCGGCGCAATCAGCCAGGCAGCGAACGAGCTCTCTTGAAAGACGGATTCGTGATTTGAAAAGAGAGGTTTCTGAGATTCAGTCGGAGCTTAAAGATTTAGAGCGCTCAGAGATGGAAGCCTCTCATGAGTATTTAAGGTATGAGTCTGAGCTCAAGTCTAAGATGCGGGCTGCCGTGGTGCCTTTGCTTCATTGGAATCCCCGCTCCACCGATATGACTTTTGATCATTGGATTGAGCGCGAGCATCGAGCAGCAGTGCTCGCTGCTACGCAAGATAAGCTCATTGCCGAGCCGGCACGACTGTTGAGTGAACGATCCGAAAAACTCAAAGCGATTCAAGTGGTTCGAGAGGCCTCAGAAACGAAGCTCAAAGAAATCGAATCACGAGAGGCGCTTCTCAAAATTCAGCTTGAGGAATGGGGCCGATTTAAAAAATCTAAAAAATTGCCAGCGAAACAGGGAGTAAACCAACCATGAAAGCAAATCGGGTTTTCTTTATTGTACTTATTTTGTCTCTCGCCTCTTTCTTTGCCGGAGGTACTTACACCTTATTGCTGTCTAAGGACCGGACCCAAGAGGTCTACAAGAGCTTAGAAAAGTTTACGCGGGTCTACGATACTGTGAAGAAAAATTATGTGAAAGAACCTGCCGATTCTGAGCTCGTCGATGGAGCGATTCGCGGCATGCTCGAGGATTTGGATCCTCATTCAGCCTATATGAAGAAAGAAGACTTTGAGGAAATGCAGTCAGGCACCAAGGGAGAGTTCGGTGGAATCGGAATCGAAATTTCGCTTCGAGATGGCGCGCTTACCGTGATTTCTCCGATTGAAGAGACACCAGCTTTTAGGGCGGGCATAAAGTCGGGAGATGTTATTTCAAAAATTGACGGCACCTCAACGTTTAAGATGGGTGTCATGGACGCTGTCAAACTGATGAGAGGTAAGCCCGGCACCAAGGTCAATATCGAGATTCGACGCCTTGGTGAAGCCGCTCCAATCGTGCTCACGATCACTCGTGCGGTTATTCAAGTTCGCAGTGTTGCCCATGAGATGAGAGAGGGATTTGGGGTGGTGAGAGTTTCTCAGTTTCAAGAGAAAACGACGAAGGATTTAAAAAGCGCACTCTCTAAAATTAAAGCAGAGAGCGCGGGTGAAGAGGTTCGGGGTCTCGTGTTGGATCTTCGAAATAATCCGGGGGGTCTATTGCAGCAAGCCATTGAGATGTCGGATTTGTTTTTGAAAGAAGGACTCATTGTCTATACTCAGGGTCGAGAGGCCGATAAGGCTGCAAAGTACTATGCGACAGCACGAGGGACAGAGCCCGACTACCCAATCGTTGTACTGGTGAACGGGGGGAGTGCGTCGGCCAGTGAAATCGTTGCGGGGGCCTTGCAGGATCAAAAGCGGGCAATGGTTGTGGGGACCAACAGCTTTGGTAAGGGCTCCGTTCAAAACGTGATTCCTTTA
This sequence comes from Bdellovibrionota bacterium, assembly GCA_044351695.1. Taxonomy (GTDB): domain Bacteria; phylum Bdellovibrionota; class UBA2394; order UBA2394; family UBA2394; genus JBILFF01. The sequence goes on along the minus strand of JBILFF010000025.1, from coordinate 970 downwards.
AGCGATGGAAGCGGGATCAAGCTGACGGTCGCTTTGTACTACACGCCAGCGGGTAGACAGATTCAAGGTGCCGGAATTGTGCCGGATGAAACAATCAAGGGGCCGAATGACGTGGAGATGCCTAAAGAGCGCGATCTCCCTGGGCACTTGGTGGGTTCTGAAGAAGAGCGGGCGAAACAAAAAATTGAAGAAGAAAAGAAGCTCGTGGATCCAAAGCCTGCCATCACAGCCGAAACAAAGTTGAATGAGAAAGAGAAGCAGCCTGATCTGCAATTGGATCGAGCGATTGCTATTCTAAAGTCTAAGACGCAAAAACGTAAGTGAAGGCTGACAAAATAGTTGGAATCCAACTATCTTAGGCCTGTGGATGTAGAGTCGGAGTTAATTCGCTCGGGTAATTGGCCTGAGTTAAGGCGTCATTATACAAAAAAGATTGGCAGCTCGTGGGAGTTGGGTTGGATGGCCCTGCTTCAAGAGCGATCTCGTTCAGGAGCCATAGAACACTTTAAGAATGCTTTGCGAGATCCGCATTTTGAGGAAGCAAGTTATCTCCTTTTGCGAAAGCTCGGGGTGCAGCGACTCGATCGTCCAGCGAACCTACCCAACTCCCTAAAACTCTTTGATTCTTTCGTGGCGGGCGAGCTTCGGCCCCTGGTCGTTTTTTTATGTACGCGCAAAGAGCATCTAGGTTTTGCCGAAAGCATTTTAAGTCAAGTGGACCAACTTCATCGATCGGTTCGAGAAGAGGAATTGAGAGCACTAGATAAAGTCGAGCGTCTCTCAGCGCGGGCGCTGATTTATGTTTCTCTGCTTTGGGATCGTCGGTTAAAAAAACCTCAAGAGGCGCTTCGTGTTTTTGAATATGCTCTTCGCGATCCTGGATTTCGCCGACTTACTCAGAGCCTTGCCGAATGGATAGACGATGAAGTGTTGCTGTCAAAGATTTTGGGGGCTTATCATCATCGAGATG
>JBILFF010000204.1:0-7448 GCA_044351695.1 Bdellovibrionota bacterium | reverse complement strand
TCTCCTGTTTCGGCGTCGCTCGAGTGCGGCGCCGTGAGGTCATTCTACACAGCTTCAAAAGTTTGTCAAGCACTGTGCTTGTGGGGGCCAGATCTCCGCTTTGCAAAGCCGGATCAGGGGTGATCTGTGATCTGTCCGGGTGATCTGTCGGGTGTGATCGGGTGATCTGGCGTGGTACTGTGCAGATGCAAGCCCGCCGGGCCTCTGTCGCGAGACACGCTCACTCTGGCGGGTGTTTTTTTTGCGCCGACTGGTGAGGTCTGATGTGTGTGACTGCAACGACACGGCGGACGAGTGGGAGGCGCGGCTAGAAGGCCGGATGCCCTCTCCAATGCAGGTCACCGTCCCAATTTGGCTGGTCGACGGCGGCGATGATCCGTGGGCGCACGGCGTCGTGTGTACCGGGTGCGCTGAGGTGACGCGGATCGATTGATTCGGAGATCATAGATCTGGCCGGATCCGGCATTGCAATGCTGCGATCCCCCTGCAGCACAAGAGTGCTTGACAGAGTTTGCAGAACGTGTAGAATGGGCGCATGAACAACAACACCGCCGCAACGACGACCGTTACATGCCCCCGCTGCCACGGTTTCGACGCCTTCGCGCGCTTTGGCCACATTGCCAACGGTAAGTGCCTGCGTTGCCTTGGCGCCAAGACCATCGAAGTCAGCACGGCGAAGCTGAACGCCGCTCGCGGCAGCAACGCCAAGGCCATTGCCAAGGCCAACGCCGAAGCCGCCGCCAAGCCCTACACTATCGCCTGCGATGGCTGCGAGACGGTCGGCAGCATGTACGCGACATGGGAACAGGCCCGCGAAAAGCTTGCCCGCCTCGCCGGCAACGGCTACCAGAACCGGATCGCCAAGTGGGACGGCAAATGTTACCGCTACCGCGACGGAACGGCGGTAAAGTTCGGCAACTGACACAAGCCCCCGAAAGGGGGCTTTTGCTTTTGGCACGTTCGTGGCATAGAGTATGCGTGTGACTAACTACCCCCGCAAGCCGCAATCCGGCAAGCAGGCGGGGCGCTATAGGCTCCCCGCTTGGCTCCGCGGCTCCGTCGACGAGCTGCTACGCGTGCATCTCGCGATCGGTGTCGCACGTCCAGAAGCCGCCGTCGAGCACGGCCACGACGTCGACGATCGCGTGCTCGGGCTGATCTCTGAGGCGAGTCCAGAGCTCCGCGCACGGTGCCGCGAGTATCTGCTCGGTCATGCCCTCGCCCCACACGCCCAATGGCAGCCTGAGCCATCCGGCGAGCCGACGACGCCACCCAAGGCCCCGACCGTGGCCGAGCTCGAAGCGCGTCTCGGCCAACTCGCTGACGACGGCGACCGCGCCGCGATCATCGCGATGCTCGCCGCGCTCGATCCCCAGCGCTACGGCCCGCCTGGGCGTGTGGCCGTCGACGCGGCCGATACCGTCGACGTGGTCGACTGGACGCCGGCTATCGTGACGCCAACGGACCGGAAATAGCGCACCGTGCCGAATATCGCGCGCGGACCCGCAGGCTTGCTGCCCCATCAACTTGAGCTGGTATCGGATAGGCAGAGTCGAATCCGCATCCTCAGCGGCGGCTACCGATCGGGCAAGACCGTGGCCGGTGTCGCGGCCGTCGTCGATATGGCTTTCCGATCGGGTGGATACCCAATATTAGTCGTCGAGCCCACCTATCGAATGGTCGTCGACGTTTTCGTGGCAACGGCGAGACGCATGCTCGATTCGTGGAAGCTGCCCTACACATGGCACAAGACGGACAAGATCCTCACCATCGGCAAGCGGCATCAAGTCGAGGTGCTGTGTCGCTCCGCCGATGAGCCCCGATCCCTCGAGGGCATCACAGCTGGCGGGCTTCTCGTCGACGAGTGGGAACTCTGTGACGTCGAGGCCCTGACGACGGCGATGGCTCGTGTGTCGATGGGGCCGTGTCAGCAGATCGTGCTGACCGGCACGCCTGAAGGCTACGGCCCGGCCTACGAGATGGTGCTCGCCAAGCCGAGCCCCGATGTTCGCCAGTGGAGCGTGACGACGTCGTCTAATAGCTATCTGTCCAGCGGATACGTTGAATCAATGCGGTCGCGCATGGATGACAGCATGGCGACCGAGAAGCTCGACGGCCAGCGCACCGCCAAGGGTGGTCGAGTCTACGGGCGTTTCGATCGGCGCGTGCATTGCGCCTCGCCGATCGTCGCCAGAGGCACGATTCAGATCGCGTGCGACTTCAACGTCAGGTACATGCACTGGCTCGTCGTCGAGACGGACCAAGCGGCTCGCACGACCCACGTCGTCGGCGAGGTGATCAGAGAGGGCGGCACGACGACTGACGAGCACGCTGAGCGTGTCGCGCAGTGGATCGCGGCGTACCTCACCCGCACACGAGGGCGACACTACACGCGTGACGACGTCTACCAGATGCGTTTGCAAGCCTACGTCGACGCCAGCGGTACCGCGTTGCGGTCGACGTCGACGAAGAGCGACGTCGCGCTACTGACGCAAGCGGGCTTCAGGCCGATCCATGGCACACACAATCCGCCGGTGAAGGATAGGGTGAATACACTCAACGTGCTCTTTCGCGACCGGCGCGTCTCCGTCGACGCTGCAGCCGCTCCCGTGCTGACGCGCGCGCTCGAGACGCAGGCCCTTGACAAGTCGGGCGAGCCCGAGAAACGCGGCGACATCGACCATGGCGTCGACGCCCTCGGCTATCTGTGTCATTGGCAGTGGCCAGTCCATAGGCCCAGAGCGAACCAGACCGGGCCTGGAGACGCCTTGACAGACGAGTGGGGCCGGGTGTAGCGGGCGCGCCCACAACGCGCTACGCTCGCGCCATGCTCTCATTAGGCACCGCCTCAGACGCAATCGTGGAAACCATCCGCCAGCAAGCCGGTGCATGGGTGCCGGACCAGCTCCGCGCCCTACTTGACGCCGGGCGAAAGACCCGGCCCGCGGACTACGACACCGTCGTCAAGGGCCTAGCTGTCAGGTACAGCGGCGACCAAGTCGCGATCGTGCGCGATGCCCTCAAGCGATCCTATCCGTCGACGCATCAGCAACTGCCGATCGACCCGGTCAACTGGCTGCGCTTCTTCGCGCGCCAGGACAGCGGCGTCTACGCCGTCGCCGCTGACAGAACGCTCGTGAACGACGACGACGACGCCGAAGCTCTCGATGAAGACGACGAGCGGCTGCTTGCGTTTCGTCGTGCGCTCACACAATGCGCCGTCGACGTCGTCATGCCCGAGCTTGAGCGTCGGTGTCACGCTGGCGCGCGCGCCGCGTTCGCGCTTGTCGGGTGGCGCAAGATCGGCGCCGACGACGCAGGCAAGATGGTCTGTCAGATGTACTGGCCTCACGATGTCGTCACGCTTGCGCATCCATCGGCGCCCGATGACCCCGACGCGTTGTGGTTGTGCGCAATCCGGCAAGCATCGTCGTCGGAGGCATCGCCGCTGTGGTGGGTCTGGTCGCGTGAATTCACCGAGGACGACCTCGGCAATCTGGTTTCTTTTGGTCAGTGGACGCACCGACGTGTGAGCGAGGACGGCAAGATCGCGACGGCGAGCGAGGCATACGAGGGCCGATTCCCCGGCGCTTTCCTTCGGCTCGAGCCCGGCGCTGGCGGCATCTGGCCAGCGCCCGATCGCGATGTCATCGTCAACGTCGACAGGCTCAACGTGTCGAGGTCAAATCGTCAGCACGTCGTCGACATGCAGGCGCACGCTACGTGGGTCTACTCGGGCCTCACGCGTGAGACGCAGGAACTCATCGGCGGACCCGGCGTCGTGCTTCAGATTGGATCTGGTGAGTCCCTGCAGGCACAAACGGCGGGCGCGGACCATGCGGCTATCGAGGCAAGCGCCACGCGAGACCTGCAGGAGCTCGGCGTCTCTCGCGGCAACTCGCCCGACGCCTACGCAGTCGAGCCCGGCGCGCCTCAGAGTGGCGTGTCGAGGATGATCGCCAATGCACCGCATGACCAGCGCGTGGCCGAATCGAGGCCCATCTTCAAGGCGTTCGAGGAAGGCCAGCTACTCCCGATCGTGCTCGATGTGCTGCAGCTCTTCGACCCGTCGTCACCAAGCGATTTCGGCGGCGTCAAACCGCAGGTCACGCTCGCGACTGGCAAGACATACGAGGCGGATAGCGAGAAGCAAGAGCGCGTGCTCGCGCTCAAAGACGCGGGTCTCATCGACGACGTCGACGCACGCGTGATGCTTGGGCTCAGTGCCGACCGCGCATCGGCTGAGGCGTACCTCGACCAGCTCGCTGAGGCGAAGGCACCGCAAGTGAGCCTCCCCGGCGCGCTCGCGGGGTCGCCGTTCACCTCGCGCCGTGAGACGACAGTCGAGCCCGAGGATGAGGGCGAGGGCGAGGAGACATGAGCGGAGCCGACGCGGCGGGCGTCGTCGCCGATGCGGCCGTCGAGGATCTGCGACGCCTCGAGCAAGCGCTCGAGCGCGACCTACTGCGCATCCTCCTCTCGCTCGACACGCTCCCAGGGGAGGACTCACTTGTCCGACGACAAGCGCAGACGTCGGCCGCTGTACTGGCGCAAGTACGCCGCCGCCTGGAGGCCGAGGGCGAGACGCTTACAGGCGTCGTCGGGCAACGCGCTATTGAGGCCGTGGCTGCCGTTCTGGGCGCGCCCCCTGCGACGCTATCGGTCGACGTCAGACGAGAGCTAGACGCGATCGTAGGCGGCCAGACCGGCGACGTCGTGAAGGTCTTCAAATTGGCTCGTGAGGAGATGCGCGACGCCGTCTCTCGCGGCATCACGAGCGGTGGATCACTCGCCGACGTCATCGAGGAAGTGCGTGCGCGACTGTCGACGACGTATGTGCGAGCAAGCGCCGCCGTCGATGCGGCGATCATGGCCGTCGGCCGTCGCGCCGTCGTCTCGGCTGCTCGCGAGCTCGAGGGTGAGCTTGACCTCGTCTACGTCTACGTCGGGCCGAGAGACGCCAAGAACAGGCCGTTCTGTCGACAGTGGGTCGGCAAGGCGGTGACGGACCCGGCGCGCCTGGACAACGGACAGGGCTTGCCCGCCGACGACTACTGCGGCGGCTACGGGTGTAGACATAGCTGGGCGCCCACAACAGTAGCGACGGCAATCGCAGAAGGGATCAGGATTTACCGTCCCGATGGATCGCGCCTGATCATCGACGCTGAGACAATGGGGCTAGCGCGGAGGTGACGTCGTGGGAATCACAACGAAACGGTCTGGCACTCCGGTCAAGTTTGACGCCGAGAAGGCGGCTCGCGTCATCGGCGCGTTCGTCCCCGGCGCGATCCTGTTGCGCACCGACAAGGGCATCTCGTCGACGGGGCAGGCATTCGCCGCATACTCGACGCGATACCGTCGACAGCTCCAGCGCATGGGCGAGGATCAGAAGATTGACCTCCGCCTGACTGGTGGCCTCATGAACAGCGTGAAGGTGCGCGAGAAACGCATCTCGGCCAACGGCGTCGAAGTCGTCGTAGCGCCCGACGCTGGCACGTCGCCACAAGTGACACCTCGCGACCGCAAGGCCCATCGAACCGGCGAGCGCGGCCCGCCGCACAACGTCGTCGGATATTGGATCCACCACGGTACAGCGACGATGAAAGCGCGGCCGTTCATGGGGCTGACGCGCGAGCAAGAGGCCGAGCTCAACCGGCTACTCGGCAAGGCCCGCGTGTTCGGCTGACGGTGCTTCCATTCACCTGTCAAGTGCAATATACTGCAGCCCATGCAGCGCGTCCTGGTCGGGTCCACCGAGTCGATCGTGAGCTATCCCCGGCTGTCCGACGACGTCGGCATCAGCACGGGTGTGGCCTCGTCGGCGACCGCGAGGCGCATCGCCTCACAGTATCCCGACGCGGTAGGGGCCTACGTCGCGGCGACTGTCGACGCGCTCTCGACGACGACGCAAGGCCCGTGCGCTGAGGGCGATGACCGCATCCCGCTCGCGGCATCGGTCGCCATCGTGGCCGGGCGACGGTATCTGGTCACCGATTCGGCCAGCGCTCGGCCCGTAGTGGTTGTCGCGGGCCGTGGCGGCACGCTGTCGACGCTGTGGCTGGCCGAGCCCCTACCCTGCGACCTCGGCAACGCGTCGACTGTGCGCGGTCTGGCGGTGTCTGTGGCGCTCAGCGCCACCCAGACCGGCGAGCCCGGCGCGGGGTATGTCATTTTTCGGGCGACCGTCGACGGCGTGGCGCGCGAATGGGACGAGTCTTTTCGGGTCGTCCGCCGCATCACGTCGGTGGCGCTGACGCCGACGGAGCTGACACAGTCCTATCCTGTCGTGCGGCAGATTGCGTCTTCGTCTGACCTCACCCTCGAGGAGGCCATCCAAGCTAGCTGGCGCATGGTGATGGTCCCGGCTCTCGCGGCCCGCGGCATTCTCGATGAGGATATCCTCACCGACGACGTGCTTGTCCCGATGCACGCATCGGCGACGGTGCTGCATCTTGCGCGGCAGTGGCCTGCGGCGCCCGCTGAGTTTGTCGAGCGTCTCTCGACGTTATACGAGCAGACCAAGCAGACGACGTGGGACCGGATCGACCTCATCACGCGATCGCAGGAAGATGAGACGCCCTACGTCCCGACGCCTGGTAGTCAGACTACTCGCTACATGAGGCTGTCACGGTGACGTGGCGTGACGCTCGCCGCGCTCTCGTGTCGATCCCCTCGACGGTGACGCCGTCGGTGGTCGGGCGAGGCCTGCCCAACCGGTACACCCACGACGTCACAGGACACGACGAGACGGTAGGCACGCAGTCACGCCGATGGTGGGGGCGCGTGCTCTCCGGCGCGGCCGAGGGCCCATACCAGACGCAGCAGACGCGGCACCGGCTGACTTGGGAGGTCGTCGTCGAATACGTCGACAGCCTCGGCGATACCGCGTCGATTGATGAGGCTATCCCCACCGACGCGGCGCAGCTCGCGGCGGCTTTCGCGAGTGGCGCGAATTGGGATCGGTCGTCGTCGGGCATCGTGGCGGTGACGCCAGCGGGCACCGACGTCGCGCCCTACACTGTTGAGCAGGTGAGCGGAGCTCGCCGACTGCGGATGACTCTTGAAGTGAGGTACAGCACATGACCGACGTCGCACGACTGAGCACGCTGCGCTACGCGCTGCATGCCAACAACGCCACTTTCTCAGGCACGCCTGGCACGCTGTTCCCGCTGCGCATCACCGACGACGGCGCGTCGTTCTTGCCGCGCAACCGCACGCCGATCCCGCGTCCGTTGCGGTCGTTGTCTGGTCGTCGCTACTCGCACATTCGTGGCGTGCAGGACCTCGCCGATCTCACCGTCGCCACCGAGTTCAAGGGCGTCAACTCGAACACCGGCGCGGCCGTCAACGACTGGGAAGCGAAGATGGAGCAAGGCTACTTGCTCGCGTCGTTGTTCGGTGCGGTCGCACCACAGACGACGGGTATTGCGCCGACGGTTGCCGCAAGC
>JBILFF010000104.1:0-7488 GCA_044351695.1 Bdellovibrionota bacterium | reverse complement strand
AGTTTGGGGATGCACTCAGTGAGTTTTCGTCTTTTTAAGGACCCCACAAGACCTTGGGGAGCGGACAACGAAGAATGCTGGCGTTGGGGGCATAGCAAACTTCATCGGGTTTATGAGATGCGGCTCAGGCTTCCGTATAATTTTTTGCTGAAGCGATCGGAGCTGACCGTAGGAGAAATTTCTTTTTCCGGAGGGGATGGCCTGGCTTTTGATCCCGAGCAATCCTATGATTGGCAAGTTTTTCTACAGCAGTTAGCGGGCTATTTAGAGCTTATTGTTTTGCGTGAGTTTTTAGTCTCTCAACAGGGAGTTTTGGCGGTGGGAAGAATGCAAGCCCTGCTCGCGCACGAGATGAAAAACCCCCTGGCGGTGATCAAGGTGTGCTCAGGCCTGCTGCAAGATCATGTGGCTCACAGCGAAGAAGCGGAGGAGCTGATCCGCACTATTCAACAAGAGATCAATCGAGTTTCTAAGGCCGTTCAGAACGTTTTCAATCACTCAGGCCGAGAAGAGAGTGCGCAAAACGTGGATCTTTTTGAAGTGGTCGAGGAGGTCAAAAAAGAAGTTCTCGCTCGCTTCACTAAGCAAAGTATTGAGTGTTCACTTGAGATAGACCTCGAAAAAATACGTTGGGAGCCGCAGTGTCTGTCGATGTGGGTTCAAAAAGAGGGGCTTCGCCAAAGTTTAATGAATATTTTGGTGAATGCTTTTGAAGCGGGCAGTGACTGGGCCGCCATCGAGATTCGTCTGAGATCGAATCAGTACTTTAGAATCTCGGTCCGAGATCGAGGCCCCGGCATTCCCAGTTCGATTGAGCTATTTAAGCCGTTTGTGAGCTCAAAACCCAACGGAACAGGCTTAGGTCTTTCGCACGTGAAGGCTTTTGTCGATCGTAACTCTGGTCGCATTCAGGTGGATTCATGTTCCGAGGGGGGAGCGCTCATCACTCTAGAATTTTCACCACAATTTGCCATGAAGGAGGTAAGTGCATGACGCCAACATCTTTAGAGCCTCGGCCAGAGCCTCGTGAGTCTGGAGCTCGTTTGAGTCGCCCCAAAATTCTCGTGGTCGATGATGAAGTAGCGATGGTTCGCTCGCTCGAACTTTTGCTTCGTCCCTTGGGAGAGGTGATCAAGGCTTACTCTGTTCCCGAAGCTGAAGAGGTTCTTCATGATTCCATCGATTGTATAGTGACGGATGTCTGTATGCCCGAAGCGACAGGCATAGAACTTCTTGATCGTGTGAAGAAAAAAAATCCAGACACTCCAGTCATTGTGATGACGGCTTATTCTTCAGTGCCGCAAGCGGTTGAGACGATGCAACGTGGGGCTTTTGCCTATGTGATGAAGCCTTTTGAGAATAAAGATTTAGTGGCGTCAGTCAGGAGAGCCATCGAAAAGAAGGGTCAGACTTTTGGAGAGTCGGGAGCGATGCCCTCGGGGTGGGTTTGCAATAGTGAGGCGATGAAGAATTTTTTGCTCAAGGCCGAAAAGGCGGCATCGACACCAGGGCCGATTCTTTTGGTGGGCGAAAAAGGGGTGGGCAAACGACGAGCAGCGCAGTGGATGGCGGGGCGTCATCGACCGAAAGCAAAAAAAGAAGTCGAGCTTCAGGTTTGGAGTGGAGGAAACGAAAAGATTTGTCTGGAGACTCCATTGAACAAAATTCAGTGCCTCTACATTGAAGAAGTTTTTAATCTTTCGAAGAGTTTACAAGATCATCTGGTAAAAATATTGGACGAGGGGCGGGTATTTGTAGTGGCCGGAACGAGCAGTGATCCGCAAATGCAAAAGACCTCTGATTTTCGTGCGGATCTCTATGATCGCTTGAGTGTTCAAGTGCTACGCGTGCCATCGCTCAGAGAGCGAGAGTCTGATTTTGAGGCTCTGGTGCGCCATTTGGTAGAGCAAATTCGCGGGCGGATGAAGTTGAAAGATCTGCAAGTCGACTCGGCAGCACTCCAGGAACTCAAGAGCAAAAGTTATGTGGGAAATGTCAAAGAGCTGGAGCGAGTTTTGGAGAGGTCCTCTTTAGAAGCCAAGCGATCTTTGATTGGTGTTTCAGATCTTCGATTTGAAATGCCCGACCTTTCGAAGCAACTTCCATTTTCGGTTCCTGTTGAGGAGGGTTGGGGAAAGCTTGAGTATTTACATGTGCAGTTAGAGCGAGATTTGATTGAGCGCGCCCTCAAAAAATACCCAGAAGCATCCAATAGTCAGATTGCTCAAATCCTAGGAACAACCCGCCGGATTCTTGAGTTGCGGATGAAAGAGTACGATCTTCATAGCGCCGAACGAGAGAGCTCTTGAGCTCTTTAAAGACTCTCGCTTAAACTAAGAGGAGTGAAAATTTTACTGAATTCGTGGCGCCGTGGTTTCGTAGTCACTGCTTTGGCAGGACTCTTTTTCTATTCAAGCCTGCGAGCTCAAGGGGAGGAGTTTCGAACGAATTCGGGAGAGGAGTTTCGAGATCCTTTTGCGGACGCGCCGGCAGACAACCCCAACACGACAAATCCTTCGCCATCGGCCCCAGTCCAAGCAAGCCCCTCTCTCAGCCCGCCAGCGACTCCAGCCCAAACCGTGAATCCGAGTTCGGTGACCCCTCCGATGCCATCGTCTGCCGAGCCTCCGCCAGCAGTGATTCCCAATGAGACCCCTCGTCCGGTTTTGGATGAGGGCTTAGGAGTGCCCTCGGACCGCACGAAAAGAATTGAGTTTCCGGAAGTCGATGAGCCCTCCGGACCCCGAACTCAAGATCTCGACCCACTTCGTGATTTGGGGCCAGGAACCGAAGTGGGAACATGGAATTTAGGGATTGATCTGGGTGGGGCGATTAATGCGAATCGTCGGCCAAGTCAGATTCATTTGGAGGTCGAGGGAGGTTATCGGCTGCTTGAGAAGTTTGATTTGAATGGGATTCTTCATTATCGCTTTCTTAAAGATAAGGTTTTGGGTTTTTTGGTGATGCCTTATTACAGTTGGCGTTTGTCCGATGTTTTTAAGACCTATCGAATTGATTTGCGAGCAGGCTTGGGCACGGGCTGGTTGATGCGTAGTTTTCGAGGCAATAGTTTTCAGGTGGGGCATTTGCCAGTCCGTGCGTCGGTATCGGGATTGTTTTACCCAAGCAGTCGATGGGCCATTGTTTTGTCACTCGACTATGAGATTTGGCTCCTCAGAGTCGACTCAGACGGAAAATCCTATAATGAGTTTTCAAACAAAAATGGTCTGCCCATGCATTTCACGCCCACTGCCGGAATTCGATTTGAATTTTAGGGAGGAAGCTCAATTTTTATTGCGTCTGCTGAGTACCTGTTCTAGCTTTTAAAAATTAGGGCTTAAAAGGGGAGCAGGGTGAATTTCAAAAAATTGAGAAGTGTTTTTTTCATTGGCGGGCTATGGCGTTCGCTCGTTTTTGGACTTTCGGGGGCCAGTCTATTTTTTGTAGACGCTGTAGAGGCTTCGTCTTGTTCTGATGATCTTGAAAAACTATCACGCAGTGAGCGAATTGAGAGGCTGATTGCTGAGTCGCAAAAAGGGGTGACGACGAGAACGGGAAGCTTTGAGAACGTGCGCATCGTTTACGATGCGGAGCTCGATACCATTCGATATCAAAGCTTCTTGGGCCGAATCCCCCCTGGTGCTCGTGCTTTGATTCCTCTTCATCATGGTGGAGGCACCATTAAATCTCACTCTCATGCCATGATCCAGCCCATGCATGTTCTCACTGCAAAGGCCGCTCGAAGATCGCAGTTGATGAGCTTTCTGCATGCAAGTCCTTCACGCTTGCTATTGGCTGCCGAGGCGATCGATGCGCCTGGTCACGGTTATGGTCCTCAAGTCGATCGCTTTCCTAAGTTAGAAAATCTTGTGGATTGGCTTGCAGTACAGATTCGTGAACTTAAAAAATCTGGGCTTCCCGTGGTTCCCATCACGCGATCTGCTTCCACTGGTTATTTTTTAGAGTTGCATCGTCGATATCCCGACTTGCTCGATGGGCTTGTTTTAATGAGTCCGGTCGATCCTATCTACGGAATTAAAGTGGGCTTAAAGGCACTTCATGAGCAAGCGGCTGAGGGTCGAGTCGTGCTGAACGCTCCAGGTCTTGATTTCGTTACACAGATGTATGCTCAGATGGATTGGTCCAATCTTCAACCGGCACTCCAGGGCCTGCCCATTTTGGTTTTGATTGGTGGGCGTGATGTCGAGACTCCTGCGGAGACGCAGAGTATGATGAGATATTTAGTTGAGGGGTCGCATCCTCTAAGTCGAGTAATCGTAGAGCCCGATGCAGGACACGAAGTTCTTACCGTCCTCGATAAAGAAATTGGACTCAGAACTTTTGGTGCTGTTCAGGATTTTATTTTTGAGATCGTTAAAAATTTTGAGCAGAAATAAGGGGTTTATTCGACGCTTCGCCCTTCGGTAGAGTTTTTAGAGATAGACTAAGGCGCGCAAACGCAGTCTGGTTTTTCGGCCAAGGGAGAGTAGTGACATTCTTCGCTCCCTCCACAAGTGCAACCCTCGGCAGGAACGGATTCGGCGGCGAGACACGATGGCATGTCTGGGCATTTATAGCCCTCTTCGGTTAAACCCGATGGGCAGCATTCGGTATCAAATTTCTTCGCGAGCTCCCCGTTTGAACAGAAGGGGTGAGCCTCTTCAGCATCAGGCTTAATCAATTCGGCCTCACCGCACTTAAAGCAATTGCCTCGGTAGATACAACGAGCAGGAAAATTGAGAACTTCCACCGCACTCTTTTTGCACCAAAGACGAGCGCCCGACTCTAAACCCTCAACATGCTGAGCAAAAACTTCTTCAAGAACTGGCTCGGTAAGGCTTTCTCGCGCATGGGCAACAGAAGCTAATGCTTTTGGAGGGGACGCGGGTTTTTTAAGAGCCTGCTGAAGGTTAGGATTCAGTCGATGATCTAAAGTTTTTTCTGTTGCCATTTTTTGTTTCACTTGAGCAAAAGCTTGCGTGCGAATCTGAGCTTCAGCTTGTTTTAGATCTTGCTCGGTATCAAACAGCCAGAAGTAGACAAAGGCGATATTTGCCAAAATCAGAAAAATCGACAGCAAGGTAGCGGAGGGTCTCATTTACTTCTGATTTACTCTTTGAGCCATTTCATTAAATTTATCGGCGATTTCGGTGAACTGATCATCCTGTCTCAGCTTCATCGGAAGAAGTTCTCTACTGGCGCTGCATTTCTCGAGATGCCGGAGGAGGGCATAAAGCGGTCCCGCAATCCTGGCACTAAAAAGCAGACCAAAATAAGTGGTCACGATGAGCAAGCTTAAAGAAATAGAAAAAAGGATCCAAAAACCACGCTCGGCTTTTGTCTGTAGAACTTCTAAGTAGGTGGCACTGAGCAGGCCGCCGACGTTCAGCAGCTCCGAAAAGATTGCTTTGTACCAGACCGTGAATCCCACGAGAATGAGGGCGCTAAACGCTAAGGCATACAAAAAGAGTCGCGTTAAAAACCAAGTTTGAAAGCGACGCAAAACAAAGTTCTGCCCTCGTTTTTTCATGAAATCCCCCAACATCCATCCTGGGAGATGAAGGGGAGTTGGGGCAAGGCGTCGACCAATCACCCTTCGAGGCTCTTACTCTACCGTCACAAAATCAATCGGCTCTAATTCAATGCTCTTGAATCGCTTAATTTGTCGAACTTGTTGGAGAGAGCGATCTAAAGCAAAATGGGGGTCTTCTTTTTGGAGCGAAGAAAAGGTTGCCTCAGCAAATTGGAGGCGTTCACGCCAAGTGGGCATGAAGGGTTTTTGCGATGCCAGCGGAAGGCTGCGAATGGCTATGGCCGAGAACAGGGCCACTCGAGCGAGTTTGTGACGGTGGAGTTGCTGACGTTCAGACCACAGTCCATTGAACTCTTGCAAGGCCTGAGCAAAATGGCCGAGCTCTAAAAGAAGACGTCCACGAATGTAGCGATAGGTCGTCTCCTGTATCCCGTCTTGAGCGGCAAGTTGAAGGGCGTGGTCTAGGAGGGAGAGTGAGACTTTTTTGCTTCCACGCTCATAAGCCAGTCGCGCTTGCACATAGAGAGTTAAAGACTCTTGCCACCTCGGGATGTGATTAAAATTCTGATTCGAATGAGTGCCTACAAAATCAAATCCCATTTTTGAAAAATCAATGGAGGCTCCCACAAATTGACCGTGAGCTGCGGGAAGGCGATCGCCGATGGTGAACCAGAATTCATTTCGAGCAGGAATCGCAATAGTGGACATAACGTTATAGGCTTTGACCGCAGTCCGACCAAAAGCGCGAAGCCCCTCAAAGGCATCTTGATGACTGGAGAGCTGATTGATCATCCACTGAAGGTCGATGAGTCCCGCGTCCCTCAAAAGCGAGCCTTCGATTACGCTCAATCTGGATTGAGATTCGAGTCGCTTGCCGTAGGAGTAGCTAAAAGCCTGCTGCCCCATTTGACTTCCTACGAAGTGATTCGCTTGGCCCATCGATTGGCCCCGAGTTCGACGCGCCACTTGAGTGCGATCTCCACTTGTTTCAATCGAAGCGACTTCATCCGTTTTTTGATCAGATACTAAAATCGTCCAGGCACCAAAATGCTTTGTATTTTTTGCCAAATGAATGGCTTGATCCAGAGACGCCGACTCTCGAAGAATTCGTTGAAGCAAAAAGGGCATGACCTCTGCGCGTCGGCCACCATGAAAGGTTCTGTATTTCGTGGTAGAAAGCTCGTGAAGAGAAACCGAAATTCCATGTTCATTCATGCCCGAGATACCGCCGGGATAAATCACACCTGCTGTAGCGACGGCTGCGTAGCGATGAAAGCCCGGCTCTTCGATCAAAAACAAAGTGGGGTGCTGGTTCCAGGTTTCTACCAGGTTGGCATCAAAATTTCTTGCGTGCATTAGTTCGCGATTTCGATTTTCAGAGGCTGTGTTTACAAAACCGAGGCAGCCCATTTTCATTTTGCCCAAGCGGCTCAAGCCTGAAAAAATTTCGTCCACTAGATCCAGCGAAAGCGTGACTCCGCAAGTGGCGGTCAGCTCCCCGAGCACCCCTATTCTGTCTTCTTCAAAGCGCCGAAAGAGCCCTTCAAGGGCAATGCTCATTTCAATGGCAAAGACAGCGTTTCGATACTCTTCTTCGGAGTAGGGGCTCTGCTGGCCTAAGCTTTGCTTCATGCTTTTTGCAAAAACGTCAGAGGCATTAAGAAACTCGCGACTCACCGAAGCTTGGATTCGACTGCTGTAGCAATCAAAAATCGTTCTTTTTAAATTTCTAGCAGCAAAGCTTCCTTCCGTGAAATGGGTCCGCATTTCAGCGATCACCTCGTGGATGGGACCCTTAAGAATTTCGGGGGCAAGGAGTCGTGCCTGTTGCTCAACGGTTTTCGTGTAATTTCCTTTGAGCTTAAGAACATGAAACGATTTAGCGCCAAGCTCGCAATCATATCTAGAGGCCTCACCCCAAGATTTTTTGAGCTTGCAGTCTTGCGCATGGAGGG
>JBILFF010000172.1:0-3406 GCA_044351695.1 Bdellovibrionota bacterium | reverse complement strand
ATTATCTTTCCTGGGCTGTTTTCCTGATTATTTTTTGGATCTTAAGAAAAATGCTTCGCGATCGTGAGAATCGCGACCCTTTCGGGCGTAAGCCCGCTATCTCGCCCGGGGGAGGCGCTGAGAGACTTCGGAATTTAAAAGGGATCAAAAGCAAAAGTCGGCTGAGGCGGAGCCCTCGCCGGATGAATGAAGGGCGGCTCCGTAGGCAGATTCAGATGCTTCAAAATCTTTTGAATTGCGTTTTTTTCGAGAAGGGCAGCGATCACTTTGACTTTTCCCTGGCAAGAGAAACAGGTGGAGATATCGATACCAAAAACGCGCTTTAAAAGCATGGCCCAGGACATCCGCTTTGAAGACGACTCTTGCTTCTCCTTTTCGGTGACTGTCGTTGCTTCGTTCGCCTTCTTTGGAACAATTTGCGATCTGATTCGAGCATGCGGAGCCAGGACCCCATGGTAGCGAACCAAGTGGATCTTCGGCTGCGGAACGATCGCCACCAGCTTTTCCATCAGCTCCATCGGTGAAAAAAGCACGTGCGTGGTGCCGTCTGTAAAACTGCGCTTCAATCGATAAATAAGATTTCCATGAGACGCCCACTCGAGTCTTTCGAGGGCGACGGCTGGGCGCGCCACATACCGAATCAGTCGCTCAAGCTGATCACGCTCCTTGGCTTCAATCAGAACACCGCCATGCAGGGAGAACCCTTTCACCGCCGCCGATCGATGACCCGTAACTTGAGCTTCGATCGGATGAATACCAAGCTTGCGGACGTACTGCCCGGCTCGATCTCCGAGAGCGACTTTGTTTTGAATCGAGGCGGCGACACACGCGGCAAGAAGCGAGCTCTTCTCGGCCAAAGGATCGGCCCCTTCTCCCGCCTATTCCTCATTTTCCTTGAGATAGCCCTTTCGCTTAAGATGCCGAGTGATGCGACTGGCGAGCATTTCGACCAAATCACGAATCTCTTCATCTGTGGGAGCGGGAAGAGAGTGAAAGCTTGGCTTCTCTTCCTTCGGGTTCTTTGAATACACACCATCCAGGAATAAAATATGAAAATGAACATTGAGATTAAGCGCCGATCCAAAACGCTGAACAAACGTGATTGCTCCCGTGTCTACTTTTTTAAGACCGAGCCGCCGGGCTTTCTTCGAATAAAATCGCCGAAGCCCTCTCATTAGAATCTCAAGCACCGACGTCACCAGTTTTGGATTCGCAGAAAGCCAATACCGAAGCGGCATCGGAAGCGAAAGAACCCACTGGCGAATATTCACTTCCGGAAAAACGCGATCATTGAGTCTCGCGGCAATTTCTGCCATTCGACGCCCGCCACACGAAGGACAGAAGCCTCGCTTTTTACATGAAAATGCGACCAGTCGCTCATCTTTACATGACTCGCACTGCACCCGAAGAAATCCGTACTGAAGAACGCCGCATTTTAAATAGGCTTCGAATTCCTTTCTTACATACTTCGGAATCCCTGGGCTGTCGGGATCGGCTTCGAGCCAAGCTCGAAAAGTTTCCCAGTTTTTCGAAACCACTTCATAGAGAACGGTCTTTTCGGGTTCATGCCGCTGATAGGTCGAATGCAGAGACTGCTTGGGAGATGCCTTGGCCACAGCCGATCTTTGCAAAAAAGGGGGGCAACGCTGAAAAGGGGCTCAATCGGACTTAAAATCAAATAAAGAAAATTTTTCGGCCGACGATCCGGAAGTTTTCGAAGGGGATTCCGAAAGACCCGCGTGAGAATAAAGATCACATAAAATCTAATGTGTTACCCATGTGTCCGGAACGGACCTTTTTAAAAATGGTCGGGATGAGAGGATTTGAACCTCCGACCCCACGCACCCCAAGCGTGTGCTCTACCAGGCTGAGCCACATCCCGAACCAAACCAAGATCGCGCTCAGCCTTATAGAGCACAAATGCTCTCTTCTTTTAGGCGCCTTTGGCGCCGCAGGCTGAGCCACATCCCGAAACTAATATGAGATTCACACGCGAAAGAGCCTAAAAATCAAGCCTAAAGTCAAAACTCATCCGGCGCACCCCTCGAGGGGATCGCGCCGCTAAATCCTGCTTTTCTCGTTCGGATCTTATCTTTTGAAGAGCCACACGAATGGACTTGAGGCTCTGCTTTCGAGCCTTTTTCATCAATGACCTAACGACCTTTGATCATCTAATCGTCGCTCCGGCAGATCGCGATTAAGCATCGCTTTAAGAACCTGTGAAGGTTTAAAGGTCAAAACACTACGTGCCGAAATCATCATCTCATCACCACTCTGGGGGTTTCTTCCGACCCGAGCTTTCTTGTGGCGAACCACAAAATTTCCGAAGCCCGAGATCTTTACCTTTTCCCCTTTTTTCAGAGTGTCCTTGATCGACTCGAAGAGCATCTCCACCACATCGGTGGCCTCTCGCTTGCTAAGACCTACCTTCGAAAACACTTTTTCCACCAGATCGGCTTTGGTGAGCGTGATACGGCTTTCGACGTCCATAGATGAATCCTCGCTCATATCGTTTTATTCCCCCTCAAGTCTTTCAGTTAGTCTCGATCGCATCGTACCTATAACCATAGTGTAAATCTGGACTTGGCTTCGCGGCAAGGCACCGAATTCAAGAATTTGTACAAAATCTAGGTACTTAAGTCGCAAAACCCACGCGCGCAGGGTTAACGCAAAGAGGCACGATGAGACCCTAAGCCCTCAATAACCACTTTAACGAGCTTTTCGTGCTCTTGCTTCACCTCTTCCAGTGAGAGAGTTCGCTGCGCATCTCGATAGCGCAGTGCAAAAGTAATCGCACGCTTACCAGCACCTAAAATCTTTTCGTCCTCAAAAACATCGTAAGCTCGAAAAGACTCGAGCCAAGAGTTCTTCTTTTTTTCAATCAGTGCCTCAATCTCAGCGAGAGCCACAGACTGCTGCACTTCAAAACAAACATCGAGATCAACGGTGGGCAGAACAGCCGGTGCCTGAAACTTCCATGCACGCTCGTGAATTTTAAGGCTCCACTCCCCCGCAAAAACTCGCCCAGAAATATCTAATTTTTTTAGAATCGAGGGATGCAACTCACCCGCAATCCCTCCGCTCGACTTCCACATTCTTTTTGGATGAAAACATTTTTCTAAAAATTTCTGCGGACGCCCTGCAAATGATCCCAAAGCCGACTCGCACATTCCCTTGAAACTAAAAAACACATCTTCTTTTCCAGCCCAGGGCCGCTTGGTGTCTATCGATCGGGGCATCCAAAGTACGGCAAGCCGCCACTCCTCCACTTTGGGAGACTGTGAATAATCCGAATAACCCGACTCTGAGAACACAGGACCCATCTCGACTAAACGAATGTCCTCTTCATTATGAGCCGCATTCATTTGAGCGCACTCCAAAAGTTGCGGAATCAAACTCTGACGAA
>JBILFF010000036.1:0-18823 GCA_044351695.1 Bdellovibrionota bacterium | reverse complement strand
TAAACCAAACAGGGCTTCGAGTTCAGGCCTGGTGAAACTCCAATGAATGCTTTGGCAAAATCCCAAACTCACAAATCGATTCAAAAGCTCATCGCCAGACCTGAGGGAGCCACGAAGATCCTCTGTGGTCTTTACGCTTTCTTCGCTCACCCAAGATGTTTTTTCTAAATTTTCATAGCCCAATAAACGCGCCACATCTTCCATGACATCCTCGATCCGATCTCCATCGGTGCGATACCAAGGAAAGCTAATCTGAGAACTTGAACCTCGAGGATCAAATTCATACTCGAGCGCTCTTAAGCGATCAAAAATCTGATTATCCGAAAGCTCCAAGCGACCGATCTTTTTTTCGACGCGCCTGCGATCCCAAAGACATGAAGCTCTCTGCAATTGTCGAGACACTACTTTTGACCCCGAGGCCAACTCAAATCCGCCGCATTCTTGCAACAAACCCAGCGCCCTCTCTAAAGTTTCTTCTAGTCGATAGGGCGTCACTCCGCGCTCAAATCGATGACTAGACTCGGAGGAAAGGCCGTGCCTTTTGGCACTGGTACGAATGCGACGCGGACTAAAAGAAGCTACTTCGATAATCAGGGACTTCGTCGACTCACTGACACTCGAGTGAAGCCCCCCCATCACTCCGGCCAAACTCAAAACGTGATGCTGATCGGCAATGACTAGATCTTCAGGGTGTAGCGAGATCTCTTTACCGTCGAGAAGAATCAATTTCTCTCCGGCGCGTGCAAAACGAACACACAAAGTTTGACCATCTACTTTCTCGGCATCAAAAAAGTGGATCGGATGTCCGTACTCAAACAGAACGACATTGGTCGCATCGACTAAGTTATTAATGCTTCGCGATCCACAAGCCTCCAAAAACTGCTTCCACTCCTCTGGCGAGTCCGAAAGTTTTACGCCCTCCACCGCACAAGCCAAAAAGCCATAACACTCCTCTAAATTTTCAATACTTGGCTTTACACTGGCCCCGGGTGTCTTCCAACGACCGGTCTTTTGAGATTTGAGCTTCACGCCCAACTTCGCAGCTAACTCGCGAGCAAGACCACGCACACAAAGCGCATCTCCACGATTGGGAGTTACATCGACTAAAATGACAGCGTCGGTGAGCTCAGAATAAACAGCGCTGAGACTCTGCCCCAAGGACTGAGCGACACGCTCTGATTCCAAAATCCAAATTCCCTCGGATTCGCCCGCTAAGCCGAGTTCTGCACGAGAACAACACATTCCCTCTGAAACTTCGCCTCGAATCTTGGCGCGCTCCATCGTCATGCCTTTGCCATCTTTTCCCGGAATATGCGCACCCACCGGCGCAAGAGCCACATGATCGCCTGGCTTCATATTTTTGGCCCCGCATACCACCGATAGAATTTGCGAGCCCACATTCACCTTCAGCAAAGATAAACGATCCGCTTGAGGATGCTGCGTTTGGCTTTCAATACGCCCCACGATCACACCAGAAAGCGCCGCGCCCTTCTTTTCGATTCCGTCATTCGGAAACCCGAGATCTGCGAGTAAATTTGCTGCTTCCTCAACACTTCCCGGAAAATCCACATATCTTTTTAAAGCGCTAAAACTGAGTCTCATCTCGCTCCTCGCAAAAAGCTCAAGCGATTTTCAAACAACAATCGAAGGTCAGGAATTTTATATTTGAGCATCGTGAGTCGATCGACTCCCATCCCGAAGGCCCATCCTTGTAGCTCGTCAGGATTCCATCCGCAGGCTTTGAAGACTTCGGGATGTACAAGTCCCGCACCAGCAATCTCCAGCCAACCGCTGGTTTTACAAACACGACAGCCTTTGCCTGAGCAAAAAACACAACTCACATCCACCTCAACGCTTGGTTCAGTAAACGGAAAGTAGCTCGGACGAAATCTCACTCGCGTCTCAGGTCCAAAAAATTCTCTGAAAAAGAAATCCAAGCAAGCGCGTAAATCACTCATGCCGGAGCGCTGATCGACGACCAAGCCCTCGACTTGATGAAACATGGGAGAATGGGTGGCATCATCATCGACACGATAAACACGTCCCGGCACTTGAACTCGAATGGGAAGCTTTTTTGGAGCATCCTTGAGTGCCATCAGAACTCTCGCTTGTACCGGCGAGGTATGGGTTCGAAGAACCAACGGCCCCTGAGGGGAGCCGCCCTCTACAAAAAAAGTGGCCTGCATATCGCGAGCTGGATGGCCTTGTTTAAAATTGAGCCGATCAAAGCAGAAGTCTTCGTATTCGACTTCGGGCCCATAGACGGGCTTTAAACCGATGAGCTCGAGAATTCTCGTGATTTCTTGTGTGACTTTATAAACGGGATGAAGCTCTCCTCGAGCAAAATGTTTTGCGGGCAAAGTCGAATCCAAAGAATCTTCGAGCAATTTTTTTTCAAGTTCGGCGCTCTCAAATTGCTCTGCCCTGTCGCGAATGAGTTTTTCGATCTGCGAGCGCAGCTCATTGGCCACTTGGCCCACACGCTTGCGATCGTCCCCCGAGAGATCTCGCATCGCTGCTAAAATTTCAGAAAATTCGGATTTTTTTCCAAGATATCGAACACGACACTGCTCAATATCATCGGAACTTTGAGCGGATAATATGGATTGATGGGCCGTCTCAAAAACTCGCTTGAGACGAGCCTCCATCTCTGAAACTAAATTCACTTTTTGATCTTAGGCGGAAAGTCCTGCCGATTGCAAAAGATTGTCGAAGCTCTTGGGATCTGTAGCCGCCAACTGAGCTAAAACTTTTCGGTTCAACTCAATGTTCTTATCTTTCAGCGCTCCCATGAACTTACTGTAAGAAAATCCTCGAGCTCGAACTGCTGCGGTAATCCGAACAATCCACAGGCGTCTCATATTTCGCTTGGTGGCTTTACGATCTCTTTGAGCATACGCAAGCGATCTTTCCATGGCTCGCAAAGCCAGTTTGTGCGCGTTACGTGGGCGCCCCGTCATCCCTTCGGTGAACTGAAGGATTTTCTTTCTTCTATTTTTTCGTTTTGGTCCGCCCTTGACGCGCATGCTCTACTCCTTGGTCATCCAACTCTATCGTATTTAAGAAAGTCCGTAAGGTACCAGTGCCGCAATATGACCTGCATCTGATGCATTCACTAAGGTCTTCTTGCGATACCGTCGTTTTACCTTACGAGGGTGTCTTGTCAAAATATGCGCCAAGTGATTGCGCTTTCTCTTGATTTTTCCGGAGGCGGTTGCGCGGAAACGCTTTTTCGCCCCACTGTTATTTTTCAGTTTTAACTTTGCCATTTAAAGGAACCTCAATATTCGTCAATGCTTAGTCAGGCTTTCATCGGAAATCAACGACCAATTTAGGCTTTAGGAGGTGGCTTAACGCTTTTCTTGGTCATGCCAGGCAGCGGTACAAAGGTCGACGCCAGCATCCGTCCCTCCATTTTGGGTTTAAGCTCCAAGGTCGCGTACTCCTTGAGCAAAGCCTCGATTTTCTCAAGCTGTTGCATGCCAATCTCGGGATGGGCCATCTGACGCCCCCTAAACCGTACGACAAACTTGACCCGATTACCGTCTTCAAAAAACTCTATCGCCTTGCGAATCTTGGTTTGAAGGTCATGCTCTTGGGTGACTGGCGAGAGCGTCAGTTCCTTCAGTACATTGGCGGCCTGCTTTTTTTGGCCCTTAGACTTCTTGGCCTGCTCATACTTGAACTTGCCGTAGTCCATGATTTTGACGACCGGCGGATTCGCGTTCGGCGAAATCTCAACGAGATCTAAACCTCTTTGCTCGGCCTCAACCAAAGCCTCTCGGGAGCCCATGACTCCCAGCATCTCCCCGGAGTCTAAAACGACTCGAACTTTAGGGGAGCGAATTTCTCGGTTTACTCGAGGACCATCGTCTCTCGATTCTCGTCTTTGAGGGTACGGAGTTCTTGGCGGAGGAGCCTGAAACCGGCCGCCGCCACTGGGTGGAAAATTGTTTTTAATTGGACACCTCCAAGTTTAAGTTCATCTTTAGGGACTCTGACTTTGTAACCGATCTATTTTCTTTTTTAAAGGCCGAGTCGAGGCGATGATACAGTGGTGAAGCGATTTTTGAATATTTTTACGGTCTTCGCCCTCAGTTTGCCGCTGGCGCTTACTTGGCCTAGCCCCCTCTGCTCTCAGGGGCTGGATCCTTTAAAACCCCAAGAAGGTCTATCCGGAAGCCTTCATATCGCTCCGGATGAGTCGAGTGCAAAGTTTCGAGAAATTCAAGCCGAAGACCGGGTGAGCGTCCTGCGCAGCCAGGGGGAGTGGTACGAAATTGATTTGGTAACTCCCAAGGGGGTCGAGTTTAGGGGTTGGGTTCGAGGGGCTCTTGCCCCGGAGAGGGCTCAGCCTCGATTGCCCGTTGAAACTCTTCAGAGCGAGAAGATTCAACCGCTTCAAAGCGAAAAATACCGATGGTTTTGGTCTGGAGAGGCCCAGGAAACCGCAAAAGTAAGCCTTTTTTTAGGCACCGAGAATCTGAAATTCTCGCCGAAGGGTGCGCCGACAGGTTCTGTTAAAACGATCTCTGGCTATAAATTCTGGGGCTTCAGTGTGGGCCCGGCAGCTCAGTTAAGCGTCCTTGAAACAGAAGTTTGGACAAAAAATTTGAGATGGCTTCTTTCGGGCCAATATCAATACGGTTTTTTTCAGGTCGCTTTTGGCAATAGCCCGGCACTTCCCGCCGATGTTCAGGGCGCTTCTTACCGCATTCACACTCATCAGTTTCGGGTGGAATCGAAAGCAGAGCTTCGACTGCTTCAGTGGCAGCGAGGCTACTTCAATCTCAAGCTGGGTGCGGGCTACTTAAGCTTTGACGACTCCCCAGACCTTCGACGAACCGATCAAGGCAATGTGGTGTTTACTCAATTTTCTATCGCCGGGCTTTTAACCCCACTCGAGGCCGAAGCTCAGTGGGCGCAGAACTACCGTATCGGCTTCTCCTTCTCTCCGATTTGGCTTGCTCGAGCTACAGAAAATCCAGACGCTTCAGCAAGCGATCAATTAAAAGCCTCGGGCCTGAGTTGGATCGGAAAGGCTTTTTTTGAGTATCAGTTGAGCGATCATCTCTCTCTCTCTGCGCAGGGAGCTTACTTAAGCGCTCGAGCCAAACATCCGGGCCGAAGTCGTCGGATCAACGCGGACTTTGATAACGTGAAGATCGACGTCAGAAGCTTGCAAGTTTTGGCAGGAGCTCAACTGCATTTCTAAAAGTTTTTAATCTTGGCGGCTTAGCTCTGAAAAATCGTGCGAGAGCTCCCTTAGCCTCAAAACAAGCCGATTTTTTTGTTCGGGGGTGAGACTGAGAGCCCACTCAAAAACAAACTGACGCAAGCGTTCTCGCGCCCTTTGCATTTGATTTTGATAATCAAGCGAACGTTGCTTTTCAGGATGAACCGCCCAATCCGTTAAAAAGGCTTCGATCTGCGATTGATCTCTGTGAGTCTTTTTGTCTTTTGACGGACTCAAAAGTTCAAAGAGCTTCGCCTGTTGACTTTCTCGAAACTCGACCCAAAGACTGCGCCCCGAATAATCAAAGCCCGCGACCCACGAATCCAATAGAGCCTCCTGAGGAGGCGCAAGTTCTTCTATGAAAAACTCAATCACCCCTGCGAGGCGCTCTCTTCTCTCTTTTCTCCACTCGGCTTCTTCTAGATCAAGAATCTCCTTTTTTTGTTTTTCATTCTCTTTCTTCAGCTTGATCTGAAGTTGCAAAAGCTCTTTGGGCTTGAGCGATAAGAGCACTTGAACCATCCCCGGAACCGCCAAAACTAAAGAGCCCTCTAAAATGATTTCAAGATCAGAAATCATTCGATCGACCTCGAGCCGAGTGGGAGGATTTTTTTCGATGATCTCTGCGCTCAATTGTAAAAACTGAACGAGCTTAGGAAGCTTTTGCTGCCGATGGAGCTTTACAAAACCATCAATCCACTGACGAAGTTCAAGTCTTCGAGACCCCTCCAGCTCCAGCAGGCTATTGATCCGTCTCATCATCAGCCAATCCGCCTGGTTGTAGGCAAACTGAACCCGACTACACGAGGCCACGAGCAGACCCAGAACCAGCAAAGCAAAAAATCGATTCACCAAGACCACAGTAATCGAGCTCAAGTAAAAATTTGAACCTTTAATTAAGCTCTTCCCTCGACAGCTTCGGCTTGTCTCTGAATAGTCCAAAGATGAGCCGCGGAATCCGTTACGAGGACTTGAATGCTGGCCCCGCCGACCACAGACCACGCGGGGGCAAAATCCCAAACTCTCTACCCGAACGCTTTGACCATTATGCTAGAAAGTTTGAGGATCTTCGATTCTTTGCGCAGCTTCGCGCCTTACGCCCACTCACTCTAAAAAATCTTTTCGGCGGTCTTGGGGTGTATCAAAGGAGACGGTTGATCTTGGTTTTCATGCAATCACCTGGAGACCGCGCTTACAAAAATATTTTCTGCGGTTTTGATATTTGGGACGGCATCTTGCTGCCGAGCAATCGACGACACCATGAAAGCCTTTTGAAAGAATTTCCATTTCTGCAAGAGCATCCCGTTTTGGGAAAGTGGTTGTACCTTCCACGTACGCAAAGATCTTTTAAGAAGCGTGCGTCGGTGATCTCGAAACAAATCCCCTTCGATCGAAGATTTGGAACTCTGGTGAAAGCCAAAAAGCGCAGCTGATCAAAATTAAGACTGTTGACTTGTTCACAAATCATCACTGTCCCAAGGTTTTAAGAAGACTTTGCCTTCGTAATAATTCAATAAATACAAGATTTTATTATCTCGCGCTTTCTGGCGGCGTTCGCAGCTGTGAACGCCAAAGTTCTCGCTCGTTTGACAGGGTTCTTTTCGACCGAAGCGATCAGAAACGACTTTTCTTCTAAACTTATTGGTGGCCCATGGCTTTTGGAGTTTGAAGTCGAAAACCCGGAGTTTCGCGAGCTGAGCCAACCCGAGTTGCTTTCGATCCAAATTCCTGAACCCGTTCGTCAGGGCAAGAAGGCAGCCATCGAATTCACCCTGGCCGATGATCGAGACTTGTTTGAAATGGATCAGACTATGCCCGTTGGCAAATATCTTTTGGAGGCTTTGATCATTCACGACGGCTCCGGAGAATCTGTGAGCTACCTCGCTTCTGTAAAGGGAGGCAAATCAGCAGTGGGCGACGACGCTCAGTCAGACATCCCAGTCGTTCGATTTGAAGTACTGCCTCAAAACTGAGCAATTGCTAAATAAATGGGCAACCCCAAAGTGATGTTAAAAGGAAAGCTCACTCCCAAGGCCATCGGAACAAAAAGTCCAGGATCGGCCTTGGGTGCCGCGATTCGCATCGCTGCAGGAACCGCAATATAAGAAGCGCTCGCTGCTAAAATGGCAAAAATCAGTCGATCCCCCACACCCTCAAAAACAAAACGAGAGATCCAAGCCACTACCACTCCATTTACCAGGGGAATGATTACCGCCATCGTGGCGACATAGGATCCATAAATTTTAAAAGCTCGCAAGCGACGAGCCGTCAGCATTCCCATCTCAAGCAAAAAAAGGGCTAAGAATCCTTTAAAAATATCAGTGGTGAACGGACGAATCCCCTCAGCCTGCTTTGTGTCGGCGATGATGCCAATCACGAGACTTCCTAAAATCATGAGAACACTGCCGTTGGTAAAAGAATGCCGAAGCACCTGCATCAAAGAGGGGCGAACGCTTCGGTCTTCGTCAAAAATGCCAATCAAAATCACCCCCACAATAATGGCCGGAGCTTCCATAAGCGCCATCACTGCGACCATATAACTACTGTAGGGAATCGACATGACCTCCAGAAAACTCACCGCCGTGACAAAGGTCACCGCACTCACCGAACCATAGGTGGCCGCAATCGCGCCCGAGTCTGAAACACTGAGTTTTCGACGCAAGAGAAAGAAAACATATACAGGAATCACCGAAGCCAAAACGACCCCGAGGATCATGGCACTCCACATCTCGTGATTGAATTCCGAGTGCGAAAGCTCTTGCCCGCCCTTGAATCCAATCGCAAACAAAAGATAGAGAGAGATAAATTTAATCGACTGTGCCGGTATCTCCAGGTCGCTTTTGACAAGCACCGCAAACAGGCCGAGCAAAAAAAACAAGAGGGTGGGATTCGTTAAATTCGAGACTAAAAGTTCGAAAGGCACTCTTCGGATTTAACTGCATTTGATCTTGCAAGGCGACCATTTTGAACAAGGATTCGGGCAAAAATGCCTGAACGCTAAATGAATCACATCGTTTATTCCATGCGTTAGCCCTTGGCACGGGCTTTGCTCTCTTCAGAGGTGTCAAGTTCAACATTTGACTAAAATCTCTGCACTTAAACCTTCGACACCTTTGAAGTCCCGGTCTCACCCACCGGGACTTTTTTTTCTATTTACTTCAGACTTAGTGGGTCTCTCCTTTAAACTCTTAGATAGAGCGCATGAACCGGATTCTTGTTGTTGAAGATGACCGCTACTTAAATAAACTCATTTGCGATCATCTTTTGCTTCATGATTTTCAGGTCGACAGCGTGCTCGATGGCGAGGCCGCCTGGCAACTGCTTCAAAGCCAGCTTTCTCCGCCTTACGATATAATTCTCGTCGATATGTTACTGCCCAAAATGATGGGTGCAGAACTACTCACTCAGATCAACAATTCTGATCAATTCAACCATCTTAAGAAGTATGCCATGTCGGGCATCTATCGCGATGCTTCAGAAGTCGATCAGATTTCGAGTCTTCACAACATCAGTCGTTATTGGACAAAGCCCCTGGACCTCGATGATCTCGTTCGTGAAATCTCGGGCAAAGCACAAGAGAATCAAAGACCCAACCTGAAAGGTCAGCTGAGTCAGTTTCCGATCGAGCGTGTTTACTTTCAGGCTTACGATCAGGCCTTCACTGGTCGCTTGGTTCTAAGGCCAGGCGATCGAGAGAGACGAGTTTATATTTTTAACGGACATCCCGTTGGGGCCGAGTCGACAGCGATCAGTGAAAGTTTCGGTGAAAGCTTAGTGGGAATGGGATTCGTGACCCCCGAACAACGCCAAGAGGCCTCTGAGAGAATGGTACAGAATCGGACTTTTTTGGGAGAGAGCCTTCTTGATCTTGGCCACATCGAAGGTGATGCGCTTTTTCGAGCTCTACGACAACACACCCAGTCGCTCATTCTTAAGACTCTCTTTTCGCGGCATGGCGAATTTGAATTCGAAAGATTGGATGAACTTCCCTCTCACCTTCCTTTGCTTGAGCTCAATCCCTTCTTGCTCATGCTACAAGCGCAACGCCGATTGCTTAGCCATGAAGCTCTGCGCGCCTTGTTTGAACTTCGAATGGATCAATATCCGATTTTGAGAGAGAGAATGATTCAGATTTTACCTTTACTGAATCTTTCTCCCGATTCTTTATCTGAATTTTCAAAACTTGCCGGAGATCAGACATTTGCGAATTGGATTTCCGGCATCGACAGTTCATTTCACGAAGAGACTCTGCGCGGCTTATACTTAATGGAATCGATCGACCTCCTCACTTGGGCGTCGCAGCCCAAAGAGAGCATGGATTCTTCACAAGTCCGGCGAATGGATTTTAGTGCGGATTTTCGAGCCAAAAGCGCAGTTCTCAATGACGAAAAGCTCATGGCCGAATACATGGATTTGCTCAATAAAAACTACTACGAGCTTTTAGAAGTCTCCCCAGAGTCTTCGGTTTCAGACATTGAGCAGGCCTATCGAAAAAGAAGATTAGAGCGTCACCCCGATCAATTTGGCGAAACACTCTCTGGCCAAAGCAAACGCATGCTCGACGATATTTTGTCGAGATTAGATCATGCCTTTCAAACACTCAGCCATTCAGAGGCTCGTCGAACCTACGATTCTCGAATCGCAAAGAGGGCTAACGATTCAGCCGCCGATTCAAAGCGTTTCTTGGCCGCTCAGGATCTTTTTAGGCAGGCCACAAAATATTTGGAATCAGAGGACTTCTTGAAAGCGAAAGAGCTTTTTGAACGGGCTTTTGCGACATGGAAGCCCGGCGTGGAATATAAAATCTATGCCCTTTTCGCAGAGTTTAAATCTGCAAAAAAATCTGAAACTCAGTCCAAAGCCGTCAGCATTTTACAGAAAATGCGCGAGCTCACTTACTCGCACTCTTCTTCTGAGCGAGGATTTGTATTGCTGGGACACGCCCATCGAGCGCTGGAGCAAAACAATGCCGCTCGAGATGCTTATCGACGAGCGCTCGAAATCAATCCGAGTCTCGAAGAAGCTGTCAATGCGCTGGCCACGCTAGCGACTGAGGAGCACCAATCAAAGCGAGCCGCACGCGGATTTCAGACCTTAAAGCCCTTTATTTTAAAAGGAAGCTTATTTCTGATCTTTTTGCTGAGCTTGATGGGAGGCTGGCAGATGCGGGAGGAGTTTTTTCCGACGGATCGCATGGCCACTCGCCTCGATCCCGAGACTGCGAAGTTGAGTTTTTCAGCGGTACAGATTCGCTTCAAGGATCAAGTGGCGAAAGTCACGGTCAAATCTGGCGAGCTTCAAAAAATGCCAGAGCCCGTGCTCAGATCAAAATGCCGCCAGAGCCTTGAAAAAATGAGCATGTACGGAGCGCGGCAGCTTTTTTTAATCGACGAAGAAGTCGGCCTTTTTGCGATTTGTAGTTATGAAAAAACTCAAATTTTTAAACCAAGAGATCGCTCGCCCTAAGCGAGGAATGACTGTCATTGAATTGATGATGGCTTTTTTAGTCATCAGCATCTTGGCGGCCACCTCAGTGGTGAGCTTGAATGCTTATGTGAAGCGCTCTCGTCTTGCCGAGCCTTATCTTTTGCTCAGCAAAATGGCAGACCAGCAGATTGTGCACTTTGAGAGAAACAGAGCTTTTATTGAGGCGGGACCCACAAATATTCCGCCGACCGGCCAGCCTGTGCGTGTTGATTTTGTCGGGAATTGGGTAGCCTTGAGTTTTTCGACCTCGGACCAAATTCGATTTGGATACCGCTGCTACGAAGATACGGGACCCGCGGATTTTATTTGCGAAGCTCAAGGAGATCAAGATGCCGACGGAGACCCAAGCATTGTACAAATCCGCATATCGGCCAATCAAAACCAAGCGACGAAAAGCAATTTTTTTATTTTTGATGAGCTCGAGTAGATCAATAAAACACTGCACTTACTGCGGTGTTTTATCTTTTTGAGATTGAATTTGAAGTGTTCTTTGGAGAGCTTCGAGCTCTCGCTTCACGCGTCGCAGTTCTAAGGTCCGAGAGATCAGCTGTCCTGCTAAAGTAAAACCCGAGCAAAAAATACCCAGCAAAAATGTAATCAATAAAAGATGGCCTTGAGCGATTTCAGAGGTCCTCAGAAAGCCACCTAACCAACTGGCTCCAAAATAAAGAACCACTGGGTCTGTATTTTGATTTAAAAACAACGCCAGACAGACGCCCAATAGAACCAGAAGACTTAAAAAGAAAAAATACCAAAGTGATCGCTTCATAAGCTCAACCTTTCTCCCAGGCTTGTAAAATCTTTTGATGAGTGGCCACTAAATGTTCAGAGATCATCTTGGTTTCGGCCAGAATAGGCATAAAGTTGGTATCTCCATGCCATCTCGGAACAATATGGAGATGCACATGATCGGGAATGCCTGCTCCGGCAGTACGCCCAAGATTCGCACCCATATTAAAAGCCTCTGCATGGACCACTCTCTTTAAAACATTCATCGCTTTCTGCGACAAATCCATTAGATCGAGCAACTCCTCTTTTTCGAGCTTCTCCCAGTCTGAGACGTGGCGCTTGGGAATCAACAAAAGGTGTCCGTTTGAGTAAGGAAATTTATTCATCACGACGTACGCCCATCGAGACTTTACCACCACCAAAGACTCACTACTCGGCTCGGCTGCGTTTAAGTCGCAAAATACGCACGACGTTTGACTCGCATACCCCTCGATCACGGTCATTCGCCAAGGCGCAAACAAAGGCGTCATTGAAGCGGCACCACTCCCGGCAAAAAGTAAGGAGAGAACTGTGAATTGAGCAACTCCTTCGAAATCACTCGCGCCCCCGAAATCATAGCCCCTTCAATCACCTTCTCCCAAATCGACTTTGGTTTTCGTGAGAGCCACGCCAGCTTGACGTCGTCCGAGACCTTGCCCGCTTCTTTTGCAAAATTGACCGCATCCTCAAAACTTCCGACCTCATCGACTAATCCGATCTCTTTAGCCTCAAGACCATCCACCACTCGACCGTCCGAGAGCATCTCTGCAACCTCGGCTTTCAATTTTCGCTCAGTCTTGACGTGTTCTTTGAATTGCTTAAAGGTTTTGTTCACCATGTCTTGAAAATACTGCTTGGCCTTTGCATCCATGGGCCGCAGCGGGTTGCCCGCATCTTTGAGCTCACCTGATTTGATCGGCACGGGGTCCACCAGCATTTTATCGACCAAACGAGCAAAATTTGTGATGGGCATCAAAACCCCCATCGAGCCCGTGATTGTTCCTGGCAGGGCAAAGACTTTGGTGCCAGCAATCGAGGAGTAAAGACCTCCACTCGCCGCTAAGTTGCCCATGCTAATCACCACCGGCATTTTTTCTCGCAAACGTCGCAGCTCCAGATAAATCTCTTGCGACGCCCCGACGGCCCCTCCAGGAGAGTCTACACGCACGACAAGAGCTTTAATGTTCTTCAGCTCTTCGAGATCTCGAATTTGCTCAAGCACGGGCAGGCTCTCGGAGATCACCCCCTCGATTTCAATCACGCCGATATTGGCGTGCTCGCGATCGAGCCGGTCTTCGCCACCTGTCATGACGGCAAGCCCACCGATAAAACTAATTAAGAAAACACCCACTAAGACAATAACGACGAACCAAAAAAATTTCTTCACTGGTGTTTGATATCAAATTTTTTGACATCAAACACCAGAAAGAATCTGAATCAGATTGAAATTATTGAGATTTCTTGAAGGCGTCGGCCAAACTCGACGATAAACTCTCGCCTGAATCCAGATAACGCTTCATGTCGGTCTCACGCTCTCGTCGTTTAAGAGCACGAATCGATAGAGAAAGCTTTCGCTCGCGAGGATCCATATTAGTGACCTCGACTTCTACTTCTTGACCCTCTTGGAGGTAGCTTCGAATGTCTTCGACCTTCTCCTCAGAGATTTCAGAAATATGAACTAAGCCCTCAACTTCAGGCGCCACTTCAACGAAGGCTCCAAAGTCTGTAATTCGAACCACTTTACCTTTGGTGCGAGTTCCAGGCTGAAGCTGCTTCTCAGCTCGCTCCCAAGGATCCTGCGAAAGCTGCTTGATACCCAGCGAAAATTTTTCGTTCTCGACATCGATATGAAGAACTTTCGCCTGAACTTCTTGTCCACGTTGGAACAGCTCGGCTGGGTTCTTGGACTTGCCCGTCCAAGTCAAATCCGAAACATGCACTAAGCCGTCGATACCATCTTCAACAGTAACGAAAATTCCGAAGTCCGTAATATTCGACACGGTTCCTTTGATCGTCGATCCTACAGGATATTTGTATATCAAAGCTTCCCAAGGATTAGGCTCAAGCTGCTTCATCCCGAGTGAAATCTTTTTATTATCGATGTCCACTTCGAGAACTTTGGCTTTCACCACATCATCTTGCTTGAGCAATTTGTTGGGATGCTTAACCTTTTTGTTCCAGCTCATTTCAGAAACGTGAATGAGGCCTTCTACACCGTTTTCGAGTGAAACAAAGGCGCCGTAGTTTGTTAAACTAACGACCTTGCCTTCGACCACCGATCCTGGAGGGAACTTCTCAGAAACATTCATCCAAGGATCCTCGGTCATCTGCTTGAGACCGAGCGATACCCTTTGTTTTTCTCGATCGTACTTGAGAATCTGGACTCGAATCGGATCGCCGACTCTAAACATTCTTTGAGGATTCTCAGATCGCCCCCAAGAAATATCGGTCACATGCAACAGACCATCGATACCACCCAAATCAACAAATACGCCGTAGTCGGTCACATTTTTAACAATTCCGTCTACGATTTGACCTTCGTCAATGTTGTTTAAGGTGACTGCTTTAAGATGGCTTCGCTCTTCTTCAAGAACGACGCGTCTTGAGAGAACGACGTTCTGTCGCTTTTTATTGAACTTAATCACTTTGCAGCGAATGGTTTGGTTTACAAAGGAATCCAAATCTTTCGAGGGCAAAAGTCCGATTTGCGATCCGGGCAAAAAGGCCTTCACACCGATGTCGACAAACAAACCACCACGAACTTTGTCTACAACCACACCCTCGACGATGTCGCCGCGAGTAAACACTTCGGCAATCTCATCCCAGATTTTTAAACGATCGGCCTGAGACTTCGATAGCTCCATATAGCCATCAGCACCTTCAAGCGATTCAATATAGACCAAGAGCTCATCTCCTGGCTGAACAGCGGGCTGACCTTTCTCATCTCGATCGAATTCTGAGATATCAACGAGTCCTTCGGCTTTGAAATTCACATCGACGAGCACATACTCATCGGTAACCCGAACCACTCGCCCTGGGACAACCTCCCCTTGCTTGAGGCGCCGCTCTTTTTCGGCTGCTGCCTCGAGTAAAGCTTCGAAATCGTCCATATTCGCTCCTGCTGAGCGACCTGATTCTTCTGTATTTTTTAGTGTCATAAACAAGTTTTTTAGTTCTCCTTCCGGGCCTTTACGGCACTTCTTGCTAACCTATACCCGTTTTGGCTGTCAAAAGCGAAGTCCCGAATTTGAAAATCAGACCCGCGTCCCCTGAGCCTGAAGCCCTAGCCGATCCCGAATCGTTCCCAGAAGACGAAAAAACACCTCTTCTTCTGAATAATCACTCGTATCGATTAAAAGAGCGTCTGCGGCCGGCCTCATGGGGCTGGCGGCGCGACCCGCATCTTGCTGATCTCTTTGTAAAACATCGGCGAGCACAGACTCATAACTCGGGGCCTGAGAACCTTGCTTTTGGAGGAGCTCTAAGTGGCGCCGCCCTGCTCGAATCTCGGGCCTCGCCGTCATAAAAAACTTAATGGGAGCTTGGGGAAAAATCACCGTGCCTGCATCTCTGCCTTCACAAACAGCGCCCGATCGAGATCCGATTTCTTGCTGCTTCTTGACCAAGACCCGCCGAAGCTCCGGAAATCTTGAGATATCACTGGTGGCCATTGATACTTCGGGAGATCGGATCTCGTTTCCGAGAATTTTTACTCCCTGCCCCCGATAATTGACTGCCACCTGAAACACTCCCTCCACTGCCGGAAAATCAAAGCTTGAATCCTCAGCAATCTCCATCAGTCCTGTCGGCTCATCGAGCGACACCTTCATCCTCATGGCTTCAAAGGCCACCCATCGATACATGGCCCCGGTGTCGAGATAAGGAAGTTTAAGCTCGAGAGCGAGTCGCTTGGCGATAGTGCTTTTACCAGTTCCTGCAGGGCCATCGATTGCGACGATGGGCCTCATGCGCCCTGGGCTCCCGCCCACTTTTTCTCAGCCTCTGCCAAAGGACCCAAATCTCGATATTTCTGATAGCGAGCACGCAAAAGCAAATCGCTGGGCTTTTCTTTAAGCGCCGTTAAATGCTTTAGAAGACTTTGCTTTAATTCAAAAGCGGCCGATGCGGGCTCGCGATGCGCGCCTCCGAGAGGCTCTTTGATGAGCTCATCGGCGATACCGAATTCAAAGATTTTTTTTGCCGTGAGCTGAAGAGCTTCGGCGGCCTGTGCAGTGAAGGCCCCATCTTTCCAGGTAATAGCCGCACAACCCTCAGGCGAAATCACACTGTAAATCGCATACTCAAACATTAAAAGACGATCGCAAACCGCTATCGCGAGCGCTCCACCTGATCCACCCTCACCGATCACCACGGTGACGATCGGCACTTTTAGCCCCGACATTTCAATAATATTTCGAGCGATGGCCTCAGACTGCCCTCGCTCTTCGGCGTCAAGCCCCGGATAAGCTCCCGGCGTATCGACCAAGGTCACAATCGGAAGATTCCACTGCTCGGCAAGCTTCATGAGGCGAAGAGCTTTTCGGTAGCCTTCGGGGCGTGGCATTCCAAAATTGCGCTCCACGTTTTCTTGGGTGCTTTTACCTTTTTGGTGCCCAATCAACATGACTGTCTCGCCGCCCAGCTCTGCCAAGCCCCCCGCAATGGCTCCGTCGTCGCGAAACGCCCGATCGCCTTTGAGTTCAGAAAATTTATCAAAGACCAAGTTCACATAATCTGAAAAGTTGGGTCGATCCGGATGTCTTGAAAGCTGAACTTTTTGATAACTGGTGAGGTCCTGAGAAAGCTTTTGAAGAATCTCTTTTGATTTATCTTCGAGCCGTCGAATTTCAGCCGAGAGGTCGACTCCCTCTGAGATTTTAAGGTCTCTCATCTTTTGAATCTGTTCATCAAATTCGGCTAAGGGGAGCTCGAAATCCAAATATCGTCTTCGATCGCGCATGAATTGCAAAATATATAGGAGAGAGCCCGGGACCCTGTCCACCACACAAATCTCTTAGAAGTCGAAAGATTCCGCTTGATTAGCTTCTGATACCCACAGTCGGTGGGAGGCGGGGGCACAAAACTTTCTTAGCCAAGTCCATTGTCGCTTGGCCAAGCGACGAGTGTCGCGCTTCCAAAGTTCGATACACTGTTTTTCTGCAGAAGGGCCTGGAGTGGGCAAAGATAAGAAATCCAAAAGATGCTTGAGCCCAATCGCTCGCAAGGCGGGATGTTCTTTTTTAATCTTTCCTTCCCTCACACCCCCTTGAATGGCTTGCGCCTCTTTGAGGGCTCCACCTTCCATCATTTGATCCACCCGTTGATTGATCCGCTCGTACAGCTGCGCGCGATCCGGATTTAGAACAATCATTCGATAATCCACTTGGGGTGCACCTTGAAAAGGGGTTCCCTTTTTTCGATCTTCGTCCAAGCCGTAAAGAGTGGCCCCCACATACAGCCCGCAGCCCACCAAGATAAATGCCTTCGATGCCTCGGGTTGAATCGCCTTCTTGAGGCCTCGCACAAACTCACCCGCATTAGGCACCGCATCGCTTAAAGATCGATGTCCGAAAAACAAACTCTCGGCGGGCACCTCTTCGCGATTCGAGATGATTTTGAGTTCTCGATAAAATTGAAAAACATCGGCATTCACCAGGCGACGCCCAGACTGAGCCGCTAGACGAAGAGCCAGAGCGGTTTTTCCGGAGGCAGTGGGTCCTGTCACCACGAACATAAGGCTTAGAACTACAAAGACTCGCTCTGTTGGTCCATTCGATTTAAAAACTTGTGTCTTCAAACCAAAGCATTGTCTTATGAGGGTCTAAAGAGAGCCCTCTCGCATGAAAGGAATATGCCCATGAACTCGGATCAAAAAAAGAGTGCTTGCGATTTCGATCTCAGCAAGCTGAGTCCTCTTCAGCTCGAGGTGACGCAAAAGAATGGAACAGAACGGCCCTTTCAAAATGAATACTGGGACAATCATCGCACCGGCATCTATGTGGACGTTGTCTCTGGAGAGCCGCTTTTTTGCTCGCTGGATAAATTTGATTCAGGAACGGGTTGGCCTTCTTTTAGTCGACCCATCGAAGGCACCGAGATCGTCGAGATGGTCGATCATGCTTTTGGCATGAAGCGAGTGGAGGTTCGCTCTAAAAAAGCGGACTCGCATTTGGGTCATGTGTTCCAAGATGGGCCTGCGCCCACAGGGCTTCGCTATTGCATTAACTCCGCGGCGCTTCGCTTTATCGCTGTGGAGAAACTGAAAGAAGAAGGTTATGGGGAGTACCTGCGGCTTTTTGAGACGCTTAAGTAAACAGAGGTTTCTCCGTTTCTTAGCTTAAAAGTTGGAGAACGCTACGAAAACTCGAGTTCGCTTGAGCGCTTGCCGCCAGGGCTGATTGCTGAAGAATTTGAAGCTGAACGCTCTCCATCATTTCCTGCGAAAGATCGACGCCCACCAAAGACTCCCGCGAGCTTTCAATGACATCGATTATTTTTTCGGCCTCTTGAAGACCAATCTCATAAGACCGGCGCTGAGATTCGAGTGAAGATTGCATCGACGTGATCGTCTCGAGCGCACGATCCAAAATATCAAGACTTCTCTGAGCTTTCACGTCAGAGCTTAGATCTAAATCACTGACCGCCGTCCGTGTTCGCGTTCTACCGATAAAAACTTTAAGACGTGAACTATTAAACATTTCGTCGTAAGCAGAACCCACGACGTCTATCGCTCCATCGTTGTTGATATCGCCTACAACCAGCCGCGCATTGCCATTGTCTGGAGCGTCGGCACCTTCAAACAAGTTAAGGGTGGATCCTACATAAAAAGTTCCATCTCCATGACCGAGACGGACAGAAACCTCATGATTGACGTTGTTTCTTACTAAAAGGTCGGCCACGTTGTCTCCGTTGAGATCCGTAATCGTCGGAGTTGTGGGCCCAGCGCCGATCGTGATCGTCGCTCCTGTTGCAAAACTTCCGTCTCCATTACCGAGGCGAACTGAAAGATTGGCAGAACCCAAATTACTCACCACCAAATCCCAGTGACCATCGCCATTGAGATCTGCAATCTGGGGAGCGCTGGGAAGGGATCCCGCCGTGAGAGTCGCGGCTGTTGAGAAAGTCCCATCGCCATTACCTAGACGAATCGAGATATTGTTTTGCGTGTAATTGCTCACCACTAAGTCGAGGTTCTCATCTCCATTGAGATCAAGAATCTCGGGAGTGTAAGGCCCAGCACCCACGGTGATCGTGGTTCCTATGGAAAAGCTTCCGTCTCCATTTCCGAGGCGCAGAGAAATACTATTCGTCCCAGAATTGCCGACCAAAACA
>JBILFF010000103.1:0-7508 GCA_044351695.1 Bdellovibrionota bacterium | reverse complement strand
AGAAGCGCTGCAATAGGAATGATCTTTCTCACGTAGGGGGTGCAAGTAGCAAATCAAGTGCCAAGGTCTCGGCAAAGAGGCAAAAGCGGAGTCGGCAAAAAAAACGCCCATCAACCACGACTTAGCTCTACCGCACTACAGCAGCGTGACGCCTCAGCTCAAAATTTTTCGACAAATCGTTGACGACAGGGCGTTGGCTAAACGATAGACCGTCAAATGATGCACGACTTTCAAAAGCTTATCGATGTGATGCATAAACTTCGTCAAGAATGCCCATGGGACCGCGAACAAAATCTTCTGACTTTACGCTCCTACCTCATCGAGGAGGCTTATGAATGTTTAGAGGCTATTCCTCCAGCAGAAGCAGGAGCGCCAGAGGCTTTAATTGAGGAGCTCGGCGATTTGCTTCTTCAAATCTGTTTTCAATCAGAGATTCTCTCTGAAAAACTCAAACGACCCGTGATCAATGAAGTCATCTCCGGCATCACCGAAAAACTGATTCGTCGGCACCCTCACGTTTTTTCGGAGCTCCAATTAAAGGACTCAAAGAGCGTTCTTGAAAACTGGGAGCAAATCAAAAAAAGAGAAAAAGGATCTTCTCACGCAGGATTGTTTGAGGATTTCAAAGCCGTCGGTCCAAGCCTTCAAACCGCTTTCAAAATCGGATCCAAATCGAAAAGGACTCGGTTTGATTGGGATCACTCAGAACAAGTCTGGAATCAAGTCGAAAGTGAAATCAAAGAACTGAAGGCCGCTACGAGTTTAAAAGAGAAAGAAGAAGAGTTAGGAGATCTGCTTTTTTGCTTGGCTCAGTGGGCGCGACATGAGGGATTAGACCCTGAAGTCTCTCTTCAGGGATCCAACCAAAAGTTTTTAAGACGCTACCGCTGGATGGAAGAGGAGTGCCAAAGAAACTCAAAAGAATTCCTAAACCTCTCCGCTCAAGAAAAAGAGGCCCTTTGGAAGCAAGCAAAAATTCACACCTAAGGTTTGGACGAGCTTATAAAAGCTGGATCTTTCTTTTCGTCGGTTTCGGCAAAGACCGATCGAGACTCATGATCTGAGACTAAAGGCATTTTCTCGCCGATCATTTGAGCTCCAGCGAATCCCAAAAGCGCCCCACAACTACATCCTATCAAGCCCACACACAAAGAGCGCTTTAGTTTCTTTTTTAGTGGATCTCTCTTTTTGAGCTTCTTCAAAAATAAAAAGTCCACCCCCAGCGCCAAAACCGATAGAGCCAATGCGCTATATCCAGCCATTTGAAGTCGTCGGTGATCGACAGAATCATTTTTTCGATCAATCTCTTCATTCAGAGACTCAATAAACGGCTTTAATCGGCGGTGAAATTCATTCTGAGCAAGGGTGGGATGACGACGACGAATATCGGTGAGCTCCAAACCCAACTGATGAAGCAAGGCGGGAAGATCTTTTGAGTTCTCAACAAAGTAAGCCGAGATTCGCTCAGATTCACTTTTGAGATATTGATCACTATGAATAAGATCTGGATTAAAAAACGTGAGCACCTGGCTTTGCTCAAAGCTATCTTCCCATTCCAGGCTCGTTTGCGCGCATACAAGACCGGGCGCAAGGCTCAAGCCACAAACCGAAAAAAGCTTTAAAAAAAACGAACGCAAACTCACGATTTCTCCTAGCACAGAATGAGCGAACTTTATTACCGCTTCTTGGGAGCGACAAGTGAATAACCAGCTTTTCCAGCCGAAGCCCTGGATCTAAGTACCAAAATTTCTTAGTCATTTCTTAACATGCCTCAAGTTGAAATGCTGGACATTCGCCGTGGTCGACCGAAAGTGCTAGTCTTCTTTTATGCGTCCAGAGCGGCTTGAGCCTGAACAAATCAACTCTCAGCTAAAGACCTTAAATGGCTGGAATCTTCGAAACTCTCGATTGAGCAAAGACTTTGTTTTTTCGGATTTTAAAGAAGCCTTTAGCGTCATGACGAGGATCGCCTTTGAAGCCGAGCGCTTGAATCATCACCCGGACTGGAAGAACGTTTATAATCGACTTGAAATCGAGCTTTTTACACATGATCTCCAAGGATTGAGTGCCTTGGATTTTGAATTCGCTCAGAGCATTGATCGAATCACAGAATCTTCACACAATCGGTAACAGCTTCTGACTGAACCCACAGCTCAATGATTTCATCGACGTCATCTGCCATGAGCTCAAAGGTGACCGAAAGATAGGTTCCATTTTTGCTCGCCGAAGCTGCCTCTCTTCGCATGTTTGGAAATCGAGATTCTAAGCCATGCACCGATTCTTCAAATCCGGGCCCAGCTTTACCGATGATCTTATGGCGGTAACGATGAGGCCAATAAGGAATCTCCATCAATCTCTTTCGGAGAGGCTCGTACCGAAGATGGCGCACCTTAGATTGTCGATTCGTTGGTGATTCCACGCGCTTCTTCTTATTATAAGCTTGGAGGGCTGTAAAAGGAAGACAGCGAGCGAGCCCCAAGCGCTTAGAATTTATGCAGAATTTAGAGAGTCTGGCCGAGGGGTCCGATTGGCTTTTGTTTCATCGGCTTAAGAGTAAGAAATGAGGCTCCGAATCTCCAAAGCCCCGAGCAGAGCCCGCCCCCGCAGAGCTGAGATCTCTAAGAAAACTAAGGAGCCGGCGACTTGCGCTTGAAGCGAGCGCACCAAATCGACGCTCGCTCGCAAAGTGCCGCCGGTTGCAAGTACATCGTCTACGATTAAGACGCGGTCATTTGCTCTCAGGCTACCCTCTTGAATCTCGAGTTGGTCTTCTCCATACTCCAGCTCATAACGTATCGATCGAACCCGCCCCGGCAGTTTGCCTGGTTTTCGAATCGGAACAAAAGCCCGATCGGATTGCAAAGCCATGGCTGCTCCCAATATGAAACCTCGGGATTCAATGCCTACAATTCGATCGAATTGAAGATCAGAGACTTTGTGGACCAATTCCTCAGTCAGCAAACGGAAGGCTCGAGAATTATTTAAAACCGGCATAATATCTTTGAACTGAATTCCTGGACGCGGGAAGTCATTAATCTCTGCCACCAAAGTTTTCAGATAGTCTACAGTGTTCATTTTTCGCCCTTGCCTAGCCCAAAAGTGAAACTCATCATTAACCTATGCCTATTGTTACTATTATCAGCGCTTTGCTTCTCGTCACGATCTTTGTCGTTCTGATTATGTCGATAGGCATTTATAATCGTCTGATCACTTTACGAAATCGATTCAAGAACGCGTGGTCACAAATCGATGTTCAGCTCAAAAGACGCTACGATTTGATTCCCAACCTCGTTGAAAGCGCTCAAGCATTTTTAACTCATGAGAGAGAGACATTAGAGGCCGTCTTAAAGGCTCGCGCTTCTGCGGTAACAGCCGGGGCGCGCGCCGCTGCCCATCCCGAAGAAGCCTCCAACATTTCTCAACTCGCCTCCGCAGAGACCGTTTTGGGCGGGGCTCTCGGGCGACTTTTAGCCGTTGTGGAGTCGTATCCTGATCTCAGAGGCAACGAGAATATTGCTCAACTCATGGAGGAACTCAGCTCCACAGAGAATAAAATCGCGTTTGCAAGACAAGCCTTTAATGACTCGGTGATGACTTACAATACAAGCCGTGAAGTGTTTCCGAACGTGATCTTTGCACGGGTTTTTAATTTTCAAGCGGCGGAATTTTTTGAACTCGATAGCCCGCCAGAGAAAATCGCCCCAAAAGTTTCATTTAAGAAATGAATTTTTTTGACGAACAAAGTCGTGCCCTTCGCCGCTCGTCTCTTCTTTTGGCTCTGTTTTTTCTAGCAGTTTTATTTCTTATCTGTGGCTCCAATGCCATCTTAGCTTTAATCCTAACACTTACCGGAGCCGATGCTTTTGACTTTTATAAATATCGCTCGCTGTATGCCTGGACAAGCCTTGGAACCCTATCGGTCATTGGCCTGTTGAGTCTTGCAAAGATCATTAGCCTCTCCATGCGCGGAGGAATCTCCATCGCGTTGGATCTTGGCGCAGAGTCAGTCGAGGACAGCTCAAACGATCTCAGCAAGCAGCAGCTGATTCATGTTGTCGAAGAGATGAGCATCGCCTCGGGCATTCCCAAACCTGAGATCTTTCTTCTGAAGGAGCCCTCCATCAATGCTTTCGCGGCTGGTAACTCCATCAAAGATGCCGTCATCGCTGTCTCTAGTGGTGCACTAGAGAAACTAAAACGCGACGAACTGCAAGGCGTCGTCGCTCACGAGTTTAGTCATATTTTGTACGGCGATATGAAACTCAATATGCGCTTACTAGGCATCTTGCATGGGATTATGGGTATCGCCACTCTCGGGCGATTTTTAATGCGCGTCTCTCATCGTCCTCGTCGATCGGAGAGCCCGATGGCCTATCTATTGATCGCCGGCCTTTTGATTTGGATTCTAGGAAGCATCGGAAGCTTTTTTGGTCGATGGATTCAATCCGCGATTTCTCGACAACGCGAGTATCTTGCCGATGCGGCCGCCGTGCAATTTACGAGAAATCCTGATGGCCTAGCCGGCGCTCTGATGCAAATTAAGAAAAACTCAAATTGGGATAGCGCGTGGGCTGATGAGATGAATCACTTCTTCATTGCTCCT
Organism: Bdellovibrionota bacterium; assembly: GCA_044351695.1. GTDB lineage: Bacteria > Bdellovibrionota > UBA2394 > UBA2394 > UBA2394 > JBILFF01. The sequence goes on along the minus strand of JBILFF010000103.1, from coordinate 2,905 downwards.
GTCGGATCCTCAGCACTGGGCTCTCTCTTTTCTTCTCATCCGCCCATCGACCAAAGAGTCCGTCGCATTCTTCAGCTGAGCGCCCAGGCTCCCCTGCCCAGTCCCACCAAGAGACTCTCGGACCAGGCGGGACGGCTTCGCCCGCAAGCGCTCTCGCAAGCTCAGCACCTTCTCAGCCAGCTTCATCCTCACACTCTAGCCGCTACTCGGCAGAGTTACAGTGCTCGCGCGATTCTCTACGCTCTATTTCTCTCTCGGTCTGATTCTATTCGACAAAACCAGGCTGACCACCTTGGAAGCCGTTTGCAGCACAGCCTTGCACAATCTAGCTTACGAATTTTTGAGGAGATCTGCCCAAAAATGGACAGCGTGCGACTTCCCCTCCTCGAACTTTGTTTGCCGGCCCTCAAAAAAATGTCGGATCCTCAAAAAGCGCACTTGCTTAAAATGACTCATGAGTTGACCCAAATCGATCAAAAAATTGATCTCTCGGAATTCAGTCTTCTTTCAATCTTAGAAGAGTCGTTAGAAGCTCGAGAGAAATTGCACCCACGAGCCAGCCATCAAGATTGCATCCTCGCTCTGAATCATCTTTTCTGTTTGGGGCTTGAGGCCCAAAAACACCCCGAAAGCGAATGGTCCGAACGACTCCGCGGCTTGGCCACAAAACTTCGGATCAAAGAAAAGCATCTTTTGCTCACCGAAAGACCTCAGGACCCATTCAAGATGCTGCAAATTCTTCGAAGCACCCCGCTGGCTTTTAGAAAATTAGCGCTCGATGGCCTTGAAGATCTGCTGATCGTCGATGGGCAAATCGTTGGAGCAGAAGCCGAACTCATCCGAGCAGTTTCACTCAGTCTGAGTATACCCTTACCCTTCTCAGTAGGATCTTTAATGCCTAAGCTGGAAAGCATTTCGTAAAATCTTTATAATCGAAAAATGCCAGCCTATCAGGAACTTGAGCAGCGTTTTAAAAGATTATCTCATCTCTCACATGCCACTTCTATTCTGGAATGGGACGAGGCGACGACCATGCCCGAGGCCTCTGCGACCTATCGAGCAGAAGCTCAAGCGACACTTGAAGTTCTTAAGCATGAAATTCTGTGTGATCCCAAAACCTCAGAACTTATCAGTCGGGCTCATCAAGACAAAGAGCAGCTCGATCCCTGGCAAAAATCGAATCTTCAGCTCATGCAGAGACTGGTCGAGCGCTCAACACTTTTACCCGCGCGACTGGTCGAAGAGACGACCCAGGCTTGCGGGCTAAGCCAAATGGCTTGGCGAGAGCATCGAAAGAACAACGACTGGAGCGCGATGCTCCCCCATCTTGAAAAGATTTTTCGTCTCAAAAGAGAAGCTGCTCAGATTTACTCCGCTACGAAAAATCGCTCTCCCTATGAATGCCTCATGGATCTTTATGAGGCTCATCTTTCTGAGAAGCGAGTCGATCAACTCTTTGAGGAACTCCGAGGATTTTTGCCGTCTTTTTTAGAAAAAGTTCTGGAGCGGCAGTCTCAGGTCGCTATTCAAGAGTTAGGAAAATCCTTCCCGATTGAGAAACAAGAAAAGCTGGGTCGATTTTTTGCCGAGCGCCTGGGATTTCAGTTTCAAATCGGTCGACTCGACAAAAGTCACCACCCCTTTTGCGGCGGGACTCCCAAAGACGTTCGAATGACGACTCGCTATACCGAATCAGAGTTTCACTCCTCTCTTTTTGGAGTTCTGCACGAAACAGGCCATGCGAAGTATGAGCAAAACTTACCTGAACAATGGATGAATCAGCCCGTGGGCCGATCTCTTGGAATGATGGTTCATGAGAGCCAAAGCCTTTTCACTGAAATGCAACTTTGCCGGAGCCGCCACTTCGCCTCATTTTTACTAGAGAAAGCGAGAGAAACTTTTGGAATTTCTGATCAAGACCCCTCCTGGACTTTAGATAATTTTTACCGCTTAAGCACGTGGGTGAAAAGGGGCTTCATTCGAGTAAATGCCGATGAGGTCACTTATCCGCTTCATATTATTCTTCGCTATGAGATCGAACGAGATGTCATCAATGGCAAAAGTGAGGTCCGACATATTCCAGAAATGTGGGACGCTAAAATGGCACATTATTTAAAACTGGAGACAACGGGCAATTTTAAAGACGGCCCGTTGCAGGATATTCACTGGCCGCTGGGGTTGGTGGGCTACTTTCCCTGTTACACTTTAGGTGCTTTGATGGCTGCGCAACTTTTTGTATCAATGGCCGAACAAAATCCCGAAATTCACCATCAACTCGCTCGTGGTGATTTTACGCCAGCCAACCATTGGCTTTCTGAAAATATCTGGAAGAATGCTTCGCTCATGTCTGCCGACTCCTTGATCGAAAAAGTAACCGGCCAAGCCCTCTCAACGCAGGCTTTTAAGAAGCATCTCGAGAAGAGATACGTTCAAGAACGATAAAAGAAAAACCGAGCGGATCAGGCTCCATTTGAGATTTGTTCACGCGAGAGATCTCTTTGAACTCCTTGAACAAAGAGGGATAGGACTTTAACTTTGCATCTCCCTCAATACTTTGATGTACGAGAGTCAAAATCACACGATCGATTTCGGACCAGAGAAGATTATAAATCTCTGCTCCCCCAATAATCATCACTTCTTCAGGAACGCTCGCAGAAGCTCTTAATGCCGCTTTCAAATCATTCCAACTCGCGTACACCTCAACTCCCGGAGCGCTCCATTCCGACGATCGCGTCAGAACACAGTTGCGTCTTCCCGGCAACGCGCGGCCAATCGACTCAAGGTTTTTCGACCCATCACGATGGGCTTACCCATGGTGATTCTTTTGAACTCACGCAGATCCTCGGGAATTCGCCAAGGGAGTGCTCCCTCTCGCCCGATCACCCCGTTCTCACTCACTGCCACG
>JBILFF010000024.1:0-22427 GCA_044351695.1 Bdellovibrionota bacterium | reverse complement strand
GATCGGTTTTGGGATAAAGTTGCAGCAGTCGCTGAAGCTCACTTCGAGCCAAAAGCTTCTCTCCACGATGAAGGTAGACTTCTGAGATTAAAAAAATGGCGTTATCGGCAAGATTAGAACTGGGGTAAGACTGCGCAAAAGCCTCAAAAGCCAATAAAGCTTCGTTCCAGCGCTCTTGATCCATGAGCTCAAGCGCCGCCTGATACTCTTGACGACGTCGGGCACGCTCGGCGGACGAGGGAGGTTTTTGAATGCTTGCTGTCTTGGGCGAATCGGAGGAGCGCGCGGAGCTTTGGCACATTCTCAATTCTCGCTCCCTTTCGGCAAGGCTGGATTGGGTCAGAGCAAGCTCCTTTCGAAGGTCCTTGAGCTCGCTTTCATACTGATATTCCAAGGCTTTTCGAAGGTCCTCCCAGGCCGCTAGGGTTAAAAACAAGCTCAAAATCAACATGCTCCTAGTATAGGCAAGTTTAGAGTCCTCGTAAAAAGGAGATGGATTAAAAGCCTTGGCGTGATCAGTATTTGAAGGGGGGCTTCCCAGCTTGGCGCGCTGTGCTATAGCTCTCACTACGGTTCGAGAGAACTGGTGTGTCAGGCGGATCGATCAGGTCAGCTCGTTTTTGAGCTGACTGGCAGATGGAGCAAAAAAACCAGTACCGAAGAGGGCTTGCGTTTAATAAGCCGCTTCCTATATTGACGTGTGCAGGAGTTTGTATGGCAGAGATTTCAAAAGAAAAATTTCAAGAGTTAGTGGCCAACGGAGAGATTACTCCCAACATTACTCTTCCGGGTGTGGATTTAAGAGATTCTAATTTGCGAAGTGCTTTCTTGGTGGGGGCGGATTTAGCAGGAGCCAAATTGCAAAACAGCAATATGGCTTGCGCGAATTTTGAGAACGCAAACTTGGAAGGCGCAGATTTACGAGGTTGTAATTTGAGTTACACTTGTTTTAAAAATGCGAATCTGAAAAACGCGAATCTGAAAAAAGCTTATTTTGAATTTACCGATTTTCGTGGCGCCAACCTTCAGGGCACAAACTTCGAAGATACTTCGGGTCAAAAAATCGTTTAAACCTTTAGATCATTTTTTCTTCTAATATCTCAGCAGGCTAGCGCCCCAGGTAAAGCCCGCTCCAAAAGAGGCGAGCAATACCAGGTCGCCCTTTTTTACCTTTCCTTCTTCTTCGGCATGTCGCAGAGCTGTGGGAATGGTGGCCGCTGTCGTGTTTCCAAAGCGATCAATGTTGATCGCTACTTGATCCATGGGGAGCCCAATGCGTGAAGCACAAGACTCGATGATTCGCATATTAGCTTGATGAGGGACGAAGAGCTTGAGATCTCGATGACTGAGTTTGTGTTTTTCGAGGATCTCAACACAGACCTCAGCCATATCAACCACGGCGCGTTTATAGACATTGCGCCCGTCCTGTTTCGCAAAATGCTCACGCTTTTGAATGTTCTCTACAGTGATGGGATTTTTTGATCCTCCAATCGGTGCGTATAAAAATTCGACGCCGGAGCCATCGGTTTTAAGAATAGAGTCAATAATGTAGGAGTCGGAATTTCCGGCGGTCACCAAAGAAGCCGCACCCCCGTCTCCAAACAAAACACAAGTGCTGCGGTCCGTATAATCCAGAATCGCGCTCATTTTTTCAGCGGCAATCACAAGTACTTTTTGGGCCAGCCCACTCACCACAAAGGCTCTCGCTGTTTCAAGGGCGTACAGATAGCCACTGCACGCCGCCGAAATATCGTACGCCCAAGCCCTCGTACACTTAAGGTCATTTTGAATGATTCCAGCCGAGGCCGGAAAGCTGTAATCCCCAGTAATGGTAGCGCAGAGGATGAGATCGATTTCAGCGGCTCCAACACCCAGGTCGCTCAAAAGCTTTTCAGCGGCTCGAGCACCCATAAAGGCGGGCGTCTCATGCGGAGCACTTCGTCGACGTTCGCGAATGCCGGTTCGCTCAATGATCCACTCGTTGTTCGTTTCGAGGGTTTTTTCAAAGTCATAATTGGTGATCACAGTTTCGGGATAGTAATTGCGAACGCCGAGGATCTGAGCAGTCTTAGCCATGGATTTGCGTAACACGACTTAGCAAGATTGTCTGTAGGGCTTTCATTGCAAAGGCAGCTCGTACTCGCTAGAAATAAAGCTGCAGAAAGGATTTCTTTGATGCTGATTCAAGCTTTGATTTTTACTCTGATGTCGAGTCTCGCGCCCGCAAAGACAGCCAAAGATGAATTTGTTTTTGCCAACGAGGCTGAGCCCGAGACTTTGGATCCGCATGTGGCCACGGGCGTTCCTGACAATAATCTCACAGCCCAGCTTTTTGAAGGTTTGCTGAGACGCGAAGCAAATTGGGTAGGAATTTCGCCGGGAATTGCAGAGTTTATTCCAGCGCCCACCGATCAGGGTCGAGTCTACACATTTAAACTCCGCAGAAACGCCATGTGGTCCGACGGAAGTCCGATCACGGCCGAGGATTTTGTTTACTCCTGGCAGCGTGCTGCTGACCCAAAAACTTTAGGGTCCTATTCCTATTGGGTGACTGACTATATTGAGGGGGCGGCCGAGTATGCGAAAGCGCCGACACCCGAGAATGCGAAAAAATTGGGCGTAAAAGCCATCGATTCAAGAACGCTTCAGGTGCGGCTTAAGAATCCCGTGCCTTTCTTTTTGCAGCTCATCGCCGAGCCTGTGTTTTTTCCGGTAAAGCGAGGAAATCTTGAAAAATTCGGCGATCGCTGGACTCGCCCCGAAAACATGGTGGTCAATGGCCCCTACACTCTGAAGGAGTGGAGGGTGAATGAGAGGATTGTTTTAGAAAAAAACAGTCGCTACTGGGATTCGGCGAATGTGAGGATTAATCGTGTGGTTGCTCTTCCTCTCAACGATAAACAAACCGCGATGAATTTGTTTATGCAGGGGCAAATCGATTGGAGTGGCCACAACGGGGCGCCGAGTGCAGTCGTTCCCAGCCTGAGGAGCAACGAACACTTTCGATCGGGACCGGCTTTCGTCACTTATTTTTATCGTTTGAACACCAAGCGAGCCCCTCTCGATCATGTGAAAGTTCGTCAGGCTTTGGCTCTTGCGATTGATCGATCGGTCCTCGTCGATAAAATCACGCGAGGCGGTGAAGCGGTGGCGCTCGCGTTAGTGCCGCCGAATACCGGCAAGTATCGTTCGCCTCAAGGGATCGTGACAGGCAATTTTGAAAAAGATGTGATCGAGGCTCGGCGTTTACTTGCAGAGGCCGGTTTTCCTGATGGCAAGGGCTTTCCTGTGCTCAAGATTCAATACGATACCAAAGAGCTTCATCAAAAAGTAGCCATGGCCATTCAGCAAATGTGGAAGAAGAACTTGGGTATTCAGGTCGAAGCTTTCAATCAAGAGTGGAAGGTTTATTTAAAAGAGCAAAAGGCGATGAACTTTGATATTTCTCGTAGTGGATGGTCAGGAGACTATCCGGACCCAGCGACCTTTCTTGAGCTCTTCACTTCGGATTCCGGCAATAATCAAACCGGCTATGCCAATAAAGATTATGACAAGGTGTTTATGGACTCGAGTAAGGAAATGAATGCCGCGAAAAGGAATGAGATGATGGTTCAGGCAGAGAAAATGCTATTGAATGAGCTGCCAGTTATTCCTTTATTTTACTACGCGAACTACAGCTTCTTGCGACCCGAGGTGAGTGGCTTTGTAAAGAATGCGGTCGATCGTCCTTTTATTCGTACGATTTCAAAGCGCTAAGTGAATTTAATTGGAAAGCTCTTTGGCTTTAAGTTATTGTAAAAGTGGCTATTGGGTTTGAGCGTAGGCCTTGAAGCTGAATGGGATTAGGGGACCTCTAAATTCATGTCGAAGTATTTGGTTCGGCGTCTCTTTGGCGCTGCTTTAACATTGATTATTATTCTGACGGTTTCCTTTTTTATGATTCGTGCTGCGCCGGGCGGGCCCTTTGATCAAGAGCGCGCTTTTCCTCCCGATGTGCTGGCGGAGCTTGAAAAGAAATTTAATTTAGATTTGCCAGTCTGGCAACAGTACCTGGTTTATATGAAGCGCTTGGTGGTTCAGCAAGATTTAGGACCTTCGACAAAATTTGCTGAACGTTCCGTGAATGAATTGATTGGAGATGCGCTTCCGACGAGTTTTAAGTTGGGCCTAGGAGCTCTTTTAGTCGCCGTGCTGGTGGGAGTATTGGCCGGGCTTATTGCTGCTCTTCATCACAATCGATTCCTCGATTATTTTCCGATGGGCATAGCCATGGTGGGCGTCAGTGTGCCCGACTTTGTGTTAGCAAATATTTTGATTCTTATTTTTTCGCTGGGTTTGAATTGGCTTCCGGCAGCGGGAATCTCGGAGTGGCAAGGCTATATTTTGCCGTGCACGACTCTGGGCTTGGTGTACGCGGCCTCGATCGCGCGTCTGACGCGAGGAGGCTTGCTTGAAATTTTACATCAAGATTTTATTCGGACCGCTCGGGCCAAGGGCCTGCCGAATCGAGTGATTATTTGGAGGCATAGCTTAAAAGGGGGCTTGCTTCCGGTGGTCTCTTATCTGGGGCCAGCAACGGCGGGAATGCTCACGGGGAGTATTGTGATTGAAAAGATTTTCGCTCTGCCGGGCCTAGGTAAGCTTCTCATCGATTCTTCAACAAATCGCGATTATACTCTGGCTCTAGGCTGCGTGATTGTTTTTGCAGTACTGATTATTAGCCTCAACTTTCTTGTCGATATTGCCTACGGCCTTTTAGATCCCCGGGTGAGCTTAAATTCATGAAGAGCAATTCCCTGTGGAGAGACGCTTTAAAAAGGCTTCGCAAAAACAAAGCAGCGATGCTTGGATTTTTCTTTTTTGGATTTGTTGTTTTGTCGGCAGTCATCGGACCTTTACTGGTTCCCTATTCGTATGAAGAGCAAGATTATGATCGAGTGGCTAACCCCCCTTTGGTGATGAGTCTTGAGGCTTACGAGCAGGCAAACTTTATTCGCTTGAGTCCAGAAGACTACTTACAAGTGGGTCCTGTTTTTGTGAACCTGAAGCATCCTCTAGGAACAGACACTTTGGGGCGCGATATTTTGGCGCGACTTCTTTTGGGCGCAAGAATTTCTTTGGCCGTAGGTTTTTTGGCGGGGCTTGTGAGTATTCTCATCGGAGTTATTTACGGAGCAACTGCCGGATATGTTGGGGGGCGCTTAGATCAGTGGATGATGCGTGTTGTGGATACCCTTTACTCTTTGCCCTTTATGTTTTTTGTGATTTTGCTCATGGCCTTTGTGGGTCGAAGCTTTATCTTACTCTTCGTGGCGATTGGAGCAGTGTCTTGGTTAACAACCGCTCGAATTGTGCGTGGGCAGGTGATCTCGCTCAAAAACTCCGAGTTCGTGGAAGCAGCACATGTTTCGGGCACGCCCAGTTGGATGATTCTGATGAGGCATTTAATTCCCAATACCCTGGGCCCCATTATTGTTTATTTTTCTTTGATCGTTCCTCGCTTGATGCTTGAAGAGAGCTTTTTAAGTTTTTTGGGTTTAGGTGTTCAGGCGCCGATGGCATCTTGGGGTTCGATGATTGCTGACGGACAGTCGGCAATTCTTAATTTTCCGTACATGGTGATTATTCCTGGGCTAGCTCTGACTCTGACTTTGTTTAGTCTAAACTTTATTGGAGATGGTCTTCGAGATGCTCTGGATCCTCGGCTGAAAGGAAAGCAGTAGTGTCGGATGTGGTCTTAAAAGTCGAAGATCTAAGCGTTGAGTTTCATACCGACGCCGGGGTCATCCGTGCTGTGGACGGAGTGAGTTTTGAAGTCCGATCGGGCGAGATTTTAGGCATTGTAGGAGAGAGCGGTAGCGGTAAGTCTGTCAGCTGCTTAAGCATCATGGGCTTGCTGCAAAAACCAGCGGCGCGAATCGTTAAGGGCTCAATTCAGTTTATGGGCAAAGAGCTGACGCGCCTCGGAGAAGAAGAGCTCCGGCAGATTCGTGGGCGTGATCTCAGTATGATTTTTCAGGACCCTTTCACCTCCTTAAATCCTTATCTCAAGATTTCCACACAGCTCATGGAGGTCATGGAGTTTCACTCTACTTTAAGTTCAGGAAGGGCCTATAAACGCTGTTTAGAAGTTTTAGATTTGCTGGGTGTGCCTGATGCCGAGATGCGAATGCAAAGCTATCCGCATCAACTTTCGGGCGGGCTTAAACAAAGAATTATGATTGCGATGAGCTTGCTCTTAGAGCCCAAACTGATCATTGCGGATGAGCCGACCACGGCTCTCGATGTGACGATTCAAGCGCAAATCTTAGAGCTCATTAAAAAAATCAACGAGCTTCAAAAAACGTCGGTCATCATGATCACGCATGACTTGGGAGTTGTCGCGGGTCTTTGTCATCGCGTTCAGGTCATGTATGCGGGTCGCGTGGTGGAGTCGGGCCTCACCGAAGAAGTTTTTTATCAGACTCGTCATCCCTATACGGCAGGCTTACTCCAGAGTATTCCGAATCTTGAAATGAAAGTGGGCGGACGACTTAAGCCTATACCTGGGATGCCTCCTGATTTGTCGCGTGTGGGTTCTTTTTGCGCATTTTCGGATCGATGTTCAAAAGCCAATGAGCAGTGTCGAAGCCAAAGACCTGTCCTTGAACACGAGTCGGGCGAACATCGTTTTGCATGCTTTCGACCCGAGGGTGCAAGGAGTGTGGCATGAGCTTGCTTGAGGTTCGGGATTTAAAAGTCCACTTTCCGGTACCGCAGTCCTTGAGTTCTCGAATGCGGTTTTGGAAGAATCAATCGGCTCGGGTCGTAAAGGCTGTAGATGGAGTGAGTTTTTCGATCGCCAAAGGTGAGACTTTGGGTCTTGTGGGAGAGAGTGGTTGTGGAAAATCCACGACGGCCCGAACGATCCTCGGTTTGATTCGAGCAACCGCTGGCTCCGTTCAAATGAATCATCAGGATTTACTGAGTTTGAGTCGATCGAAGTATCGAGCGGTGAGATCCCAGATTCAGATGGTTTTTCAAAATCCCTTTAGTTCATTGAATCCACGATTGACGGTTCGCGAGATTCTTGAAGAACCACTGCGCTCTCTGAGCTCTTTGAATCGCGAGCAAAGAAAGAAGCGTGTGGCTGAGCTCATGGATATTGTGCAGCTCGATTCACGATTTTTAGACCGCTATCCTCATGAGTTTAGTGGGGGGCAACGACAGCGCATTAATATCGCTCGTGCCTTGGCCCTTCAACCAAAGATTGTGGTTTTAGATGAGCCTGTATCGGCGCTCGATGTGTCGATTCAGGCACAGATCATCAACTTGCTTCAAGATCTGCAAAAAGAATTCGAGCTTTCGTATTTGTTTATCGCCCACGACTTGAGTGTGGTGAAAACTTTAAGTCACCGAGTGGCGGTGATGTATTTGGGTCGGATCGTTGAAATTCACGAGACGGATTTTTTGTATCGAGAGCCCCAGCATCCTTACACACAGGCTCTACTTTCGGCAGTGCCGATTCCGGATCCTCAAAAGGAGCGAGCACGAAAGCGGATTCCATTAGAGGGGGAGATTCCATCGCCGATTGATGTTCCTTCGGGTTGCCCATTTCATCCGCGATGTCATCGTGCGGAGCTCGAGTGCAAACGACAGATTCCGATTCTTGAGCCGAAAAGCTCAGGCTCACGCGCCGCTTGTCTGCGCGTTGTATAAAACCCACGGGCCGATCCTTGATACTTTTTGCTCTAGAGTTTTGCGCGAGAGGGCGTGGCGAAGACGCCGTCTTTGCTGCTGCGTTTGACTTCGTACATCGCTTTGTCGGCAGCCGCAATGATCTGATCGACGGTCTCTCCGTCTTCAGGAAAGCTTGCGATTCCAAAGCTTGCCGTACACTTGAGATTGAGGCCTTGGCGATGAAGAAAAGAGTGAGCTCGTAGCTCTTCAATCGTGCGTTGAACAAATTTTAGAGCCGCACGTTTTGAGGTTTTGGGCAAAATTAAAACGAACTCATCTCCGCCGTATCGAATACCGACATCAGAAGATCGGACTCGATCGTATAAAAAGTTACCAAATTCAGTGAGCAACTGGGATCCTGCCATGTGACCGTAGCGATCATTGACTTGCTTAAAATCATCAAGGTCTAAGAAGACCAAACTGAGCTCCTCGCGATAGCGACGAGATCGAGAGATCTCTCTCTCCAGGACCACGGGGAGGTATCGAGAATTGTAAAGCTTGGTGAGATCGTCGGTAATGGTGAGGTCTTGCACTTTGCGATGAGAGAGAGCGTTTTCGACGGCAATGGCAATATAGTCCGAAAAACTTTCTAGAAGATTCTTTTTTTCGTCAGTCAGAGGACGCTCATCTTGAGCAGTCACAAAAACTAAAAGTCCCAGTACGCGGCCTTTCGACAGGATCGGCAGAGTGATCATGCTCCCGGGTAACTGAAAAATCATTGAATCAACCTCTTGATCAAATTCAGGTCGCATCATGGGATTTAAAATCAATTGCGCTTTGCCCGAGTCGATGGCTCGTCCCAAGATCCCTCGACCCTCAGAAAAAAGGTTATGAAATTTGGCCGGTATCGTGGGGTACTGAAAATAAAACTGATTCGTCTCTGAAACCGTGAAAATGAGCCCCATCTTTTTGGAACCCACAAGGTGTGCAAATCGGTCGATGACCAGTCTCAAAATTTCTTCGAGGTCCAAGCTGGAGGTGAGGGTTCGGCCCAAAGAATCAAAAACCTTGAGGCGTTCGACTTTTGCCCTCAGTTCTTGCACGACCGAGCTTTCTCTTAAATGCTCAGGATAGACTAAGCTTAAGATTCCTGAGTCTTGGCGTGATGGCCGAGACTTTTTTGAAGCCCCCCCTTTTTTTGCGGGTGATTTCGCCGGGGCTTTCTTTTTCTTCTTCATGAAAGTTCGAGTCCCTCTGGCCTCCATTATATATCCGTTGACAAGACTTCTGCTCGGCACCGAGATTAGGGCTCATGACTCGAGGCGCCAAAACAAAAGTTCAAGGGTCCCAGACGAAGCTCAAATTCAAGCGCATCGCTCTCTTGAGTTCGGGAGGAGACTCTCCCGGTATGAATGCCTGCATTCGAGCGATTGTTCGTTCGGCGAACTTTAGATCTTGGGAGGTTTATGGGGTGCGTCGAGGTTATCAAGGCTTAGTGGAGGGAGACTTTCACTTGCTGAGTTTGCGCTCGGTCGGAAACATCATTCAGCGAGGCGGAACGATTCTAGGCTCCTCTCGCTCAGCAGAGTTTCGAAGTCGGCAAGGGCGCGCGCTAGCCTTTCGAGAGCTTCACTCCCTTCAGATCTCCGATTTGATTGTGCTCGGTGGCGATGGCACGCTTGCAGGAGCCGCCGCGCTCTCTCGCGAGTATCCGATTCGAGTCATCGGAATTCCTTGTACGATTGATAATGATATTCCTGAAACGGATTTGGCTTTGGGTTTCGACACCGCGGTTGAAACGGCAGTGGAGTGTGTCGACAAGATTCGAGACACTGCCGATTCTCACGGCCGTGTATTTGTGGTGGAGGTCATGGGTAAGCAATCGGGTCACCTGGCGCTAGAGACCTCGCTCGCTGTGGGAGCTGAATTTGCGATCATTCCCGAAAAGCCCTTTAAGTTTGATCGACTGGTTGAAAAAATTCAGAGGGGTATTGAGCGGGGCAAGAAGGGCAGTATTGTCATTGTCGCCGAAGGAAAAAAGCCTGGTCTAGGCGTAAGTATTGCCCAAAGATTGAGAGCCAAGCTGGATGTAGAGGTTCGAGATTTGACGCTTGGACATCTTCAGCGCGGAGGAAGCCCCAGTCGCCTCGACCGAAATTTAGCCTCTCGATTCGGTGATTTTGCCGTGGAGTTGATTGATCAGCATCAAAATCGGGTGATGACGGCCTGGCAAAAGGCTCAGCTGGTAGCCGTTCGCTTTGAGCGAGTCGCTGGTCGAAGAAAATCTGCTCAACTTTCAGACCTTCGTCTGATTGATCGACTCTCGATTTAGTCCTCAAAGCGGGCGCTTTTTTGCAGAACAGGCCCCGCGATAAGCTTCGCTTGCCTCTGGCTATTGCCCTCCACTAACTTCAAATATGCTCGAATCGAATTCCAAAACGAAGTTTATCTTTGTCACCGGCGGGGTAGTTTCAAGTTTAGGAAAAGGCATTGCCGCATCGTCGATGGCAGCCCTTCTCGAAGCTCGAGGACTTAAAGTTTCTTTGGTCAAAATGGATCCCTATATCAACGTGGATCCCGGAACCATGAACCCCATCGAGCATGGTGAGGTCTTTGTTTTGGATGACGGGGCAGAGACCGATATGGATCTTGGGCATTACGAACGATTCACTCATGCCCGGCTTAAAAGACGCAGCAATTTTACGACGGGTCAAGTTTATGACTCGGTGATCGATAAAGAGAGGCAGGGCAAGTACCTGGGGGTCACGGTGCAAGTCATTCCTCATATCACCAACGAGATCAAAGAACGAATTTTAAAGAACACGGTAGACTGTGATGTTTGTTTGGTCGAGGTGGGAGGAACGATCGGCGATATTGAAAGTCTTCCGTTCTTAGAAGCCATCCGACAGCTTCGCTTTGATTTAGGTCGTGAAAATGTTTTGTATGTTCATGTCACTCTCATTCCGTACATGCGATCGAGTGGGGAGCTCAAAACCAAACCCACTCAGCATTCAGTGAAAGAACTTCTGAGTATTGGAATCCAGCCTGATATTCTTTTGTGTCGAGCCGAAAAACCGGTGGGAGAAGATGTCAGACGTAAAATTGCTTTGTTTTGTAACGTCGATCAAAATTGTGTGATTGAAGCAGCGGATGCGCCTTCGGTTTACGAAGTGCCGCTCAATCTTCACGATCAAGAACTTGATGATCGAATCGTAGAAAAACTCAATATCTGGACGCGAAAACCTGACCTCAGCAATTGGGTCGAGTTGCGCGATAAGATGCGGTCATTGAAACGAGATTTAAGTATTGGAATCGTAGGAAAATATATTTCTCTCAAAGAAAGTTACAAGAGCCTGAACGAAGCGATGACGCATGCAGCGATTCAAGAATCTTGCCGAGTAAAGATTCACTACATTGACCCCGAGGAGCTCGAAGCCAAAGTGGCTCAAGGTCAGTCCATCGATTCGACTTTTTCTGATGTTCAAGCCCTGATTGTGCCGGGTGGGTTTGGCTCTCGCGGGGCCGAGGGCAAGATGATTGCCATCCAGTATGCACGTAAAAACAAGCTCCCGTTTTTGGGGATTTGTTTGGGAATGCAATTGGCCTGTATTGAGCTGGCTCGAGATGCTGCAAAAATGAGGGCTGCAGGCTCTCAAGAGTTTAACCCCGATTGTGCAGATCCTATTATTCACTATCTTGAGGGACAAAGCGCAGAGGGTAAAAAAGGCGGAACGATGCGCTTAGGAGCTTATCCTTGCGTTTTGAAATCCGGATCCTTGGTCGCTCAACTTTATGGCCGCCAAGACGAGGCAGTGATGGAGCGTCATCGTCATCGACTTGAATTTAACATGAAGTATCGTGAGAGTTTAGAGAAGTGCGGCCTTAAATTCGTGGGCCTTTCCCCCGATCAAAGCTTAGTAGAGGTAGTGGAACTGAAAGATCATCCCTTTTTTGTGGGGGTTCAGTTCCACCCCGAATTTTTATCTCTGCCGTTTAGTCCGCACCCGCTCTTTGTTGGGCTCACTCGAGCGGCCATTCAAAGCAGATGATTCATCGCGATTAGAGCCCACGGCTCCTAAGGCTCCTTGATAAAGATCCTTGTCGAGATCTTGTAATCCTCTCACCATCTCATCGGTCACCCGAGTGTAAGGGTCCTCGGCAATTCGTGATTGAAGATTATCAAAATTCGAAGCCGAAACATGAATCGCAAGAGCGGAAGCGAGTTGCGCATCGTTAACACTCTCCAGGCTGTTGAAAATCTGAAACATTCGATCGCCATTAAAACGAATGAATGCGCTTCGCTGATTGAAGATCTGTGCGTTATTCGGGTCAAACTCAATCACGACAGTGTCGGGGGACTCCAGAAGTCGCTTGATGGAAGGGTCTGATCCGATTCCATCGCTTTCGATATGCTTAAAGCTGTCGGGCTTCCCAGTTGCCACGGGCGCGATGATCGGTCGGCTGTCTGAAGTGAGCTCTAGTTCTGGAACAACAAAGGTTTGGCTCGTGTTAAGAGTTAGGCCATTTTGGTTTAAAGAGCGATTGATCGTGATCGGAATCGTGCGCCCCGTTTTTTTGGAGCCTTGGAGACCAGCGACAATGATATAAGCTTCTTCGGGGCTATACTTTTTGGCTAAAAAGCTGGTGAAGGCATCAATGTCGGACTGAGTTTTTAAATCAAAACTGATCTCGCGGGGATTAGGCACCCTCTCTTTCAGCTCTTCACTGTATACTTCTGCAAAGTCGCTTCCTAAAAGTTTGAGCATTTGATCTCGATGCGTTTTATCCAGATTCACTTGAACCCCAACGGAGCTCAAGCTTTTGAGTCGAGGCACATCGCCACCTCTGGTGGCTGAGTAGATGGCCAAAGTTTTATCGAGAGCAGTCATGCTCGGATCAAAATTGAGAATCTGACCTTGATCAGCATATCGTTTGACTCCGCCTTCGACGTATTTGTTGAAGCCAACGCCAAGCGCCTCTCGAAGGCTCGCTCCTTTTTTGGTCTCGTTTTGAAGGTACTTCACCAGTAAAGCTCTCTTTTGGTCGTTTGACCAAAGACCACCTACCGCTCGATTCCAATCGTCAAACTTTGCACCAGCCCCCGTGTAGTAATTCTCAATCGCTTTTGCTCCCTGAGTGGTCTCAATGGCCGTCTTGGGCTGGGATGCACGCTTTTGTTGTTGCTGTTGGTCGTATTTCTCACGCTGCGATCGTGGAGATCCTGGAGCGGCTCTTCGCGACTGAGCAAAGCTCGCTTCGGCTACACTTCCTAAAATGAGCAAAAGAGCCACAGCGCGTGCAGATAAAATCGCCTTTGAGTTGTACATCTTCAATCCCCCTAAAATGATTTCTTCAGGTGGGGTCGCAAGGATTGTGCCAGGCGGACTAGGCCAGAAGCAGTGTGTTTAGGGCTAATTAGACTGAGGAAGGGCCCCCGAAAGTGGACCTTTTTGTCGCAGTGGACTATAGACGCTTCATGAAAATCATCTCAGGCAAGTGGGGAGGTCAAAGCTTACAAGCCAAGTCGAAGATTCGATCAACTTCTGCGCTGAGACCTACTTCGAACAAAGTTCGAGAGGCGATTTTTGATATTCTAGAGGCTCGGGTGATTTCGTCTTGGAGTGAGATGAGTGTTTTGGATTTATTTGCAGGCAGTGGAGCTTTTGGTTTTGAGTCTCTCTCGCGCGGCTGTGCAAGTGTCGATTTTGTGGAGCATCATCCCGCAACCGCTCGAGAGCTGCGAAAGTTGATCGAGGGTTTTGAGGTCGCGACTTCTGCTCAAGTGCATTGTCAGGGCGCGCTCGAAGCGATTTCAGAATTGTCTCAGTCTTACGATCTTGTTTTTTTGGATCCTCCTTACGGAGAAGATTGGGTGGTGCCGACGATGAATCGTTTAAAAGAATCCAGCAAACTCAAAGATCGTGGCATCGTGATTGTCGAGCATACCAAGCGAGAGCTCATGAGTCCGCTCGAGGGGTTTTGGAAGTGTCTGACGGCACGACGTTATGGCGACACGATGGTGAGCTTTTTCTGTGATCGAGAGTCAGAGCAAATGTGGGAGGAGATTTTTTAATGACAGACTACAAATCGGCTGGGGTCGATCGTGCGGCCGGCGAAGAGTGGCTTTTAGAGATGGGAGCAGAATTAGAAGCTCAAAAGTCTAGTGAGGTTCTGTCTCGTGTTGGCGGTTATGGAGCGGAGTTTCGGAAGCCCGCCGATATCGAAGATCCGATTTGGGTTGCAAGCACCGATGGAGTGGGTACCAAGTTGATCCTCGCCGAAGAAGTGGCTCATCAGCGACAAACCGACGATCCCTTTTTTGGAATCGGAATCGATTTGGTCTCGATGTCGGCGAACGATGTTTTGGCTTGTCGCGCGCGGCCGCTCGTGTTTTTGGACTATCTTGCCACCGGAAAAATTCACAAAGAGCGACAAAAAACGTTTTTGCGAGGAGTGATCGAGGGCTGTCGGCAAGCTCAATGTTCTTTGGTGGGTGGAGAAACAGCAGAGATGCCAGGGTTCTATCCTGCGGGGCGCATGGATGTCGCCGGATTTTGCGTGGGTGTTCGGGATGGACGTCAACGCGTCGATCCGATGCAAGTCGGTGATGAGCTTTGGGCCTTAAGCTCGAGTGGGTTTCATTCTAACGGCTACTCTTTGATACGAAAACTCGTGAGCGAGAATCATCTGAGTGGCGAGGATCGAGAAGACGGAGTGAGACTTCATGATTTCTTGCTTCGACCGACTCGTATTTACTCGGCAGAAATTTTACCTCTCCTGAGAGAGCCAGAATTTAAAGCCGTGGCTCATATCACGGGCGGGGGAGTGGTTGAGAATTTGCCACGCGTTTTTTCGGAGGACTTGCAGGCTCTTTTGGATCAAAAAGCATTTCGTACGCCTCGCTGGATGTTGCGATTGGTCGAGCTTGCAAAAATGAATCAGCAAGAAGCTTATTCGACTTGGAATATGGGAGTCGGGATGGTGGCCGTGGTGACGCCGTCTTTAGGACTTCGCTTGGAGGCGCAGGGCTGGATGCGAGTCGGGCACTTGCAGAAGCGAAAAGCAGTTGATCCTCAGGTTGTTTGGGCATGAAAATTCGCTGGGCGATTTTTGCTTCGGGACATGGATCGAATCTTCAAAATGTTCTTAATCTACAATCTCAGGCTTTGATACCGCAGCAAGAAGTCGCTTGGGTGCATGCCGATCGGCCCTGTCGGGCGATTGAGAGAGCGCAAGAATATGGAATTCCAACTTGGGTTCAAAGTCCAAAAGCCGACGGCTATCTTACGAATACTTTGGAGAAATTAGAGCAAGCTCGCATCGATCGTATTTTTTTGCTGGGCTACATGAGAGTTTTGAATGCCGATTTTTTAGCGGCGGTCTCTCGGCCCGTACTCAATCTTCATCCCTCTCTTTTGCCCGCTTATCGAGGACTGCGTGCCATTGAACGAGCCTATGAAGCGGGGGAGCCTTGGGTGGGGGTGAGTATTCATGAAGTGACTGCTGAGCTGGATGCGGGGCCTTTGGTCGCTCAGGCGAAGATCGAGAGAAATGCTCAGGAAAGCTTGGACTCCTTGATTTTAAGAGTTCATGAGCTGGAGTACGCTTTGGTGCGAGAATATCTCTTGAGTCTTGAGTCCCGCATAGGCCTTGAGTAGGCTTTTAGGGATGCAGAAAAGCTATGATTTTGCGGTTTTAGGAGATCAGCAGCCCGAGGGATTGCTTTTGGCGGCTGGCTTAGCTCGCCGCTCTTTCAAGGTGGTGATCGTTCCCGGTCCGATTTTGGGGGAGCTGCCCTCGCTGGAGGCGTGGCCCGTCCGATGGCCCCAGCGTTTAGGTGATTCTGATCGAGCTTTAGAAGAGCTGCTTTTTAAGGTCGGCTTTTTTAAATTGGAAGAAGCGGGTCTGAGTCCAGAGGCCGATCAGCTTCAGGTTTTGCTCAAAAAAAATCGATTTAATTTTTCGGGTCGACAAGCAGACTGGCTGCGAGAGCTGTGTCGAGAGATTCCTCGTTTGGAGTCAGAATTTAAAAAGTTTAAGTCAGCCGAGACGCAGAATCCAAGTGCAATTCAGGCCCAGCTCGATGTCTTAAAGGTCGAGTCGCCAGAGCTTGCAGACTTGGTGCGCTTAGAGTCGCTCGAGGGACGACCTCCTGTAGAGGCTCGATTAAAGATCCAAGAGCGGCGTTGGTTGCAAAAGAATTTGCGAGCCGAGAGAACGCTGTATCGTTTAAAAGCTCAAGAATCTGTGCCTTATAGCAAGTTTCTTTTAGATCACTGTCGAAAATGGGGCGTCTCTGTAGTTGAGGAACCTCTTTCTTTTCAGACGGGCTGGAGACATTTTCAAATTTCTTCGAGCGTGAAAGCCCATTATGTCATTGTGAATTCTTTGGCCGGAGCGCGACTCTTAAGTGAGGTGCGTAAAGATCTATCGGTCGAAAAGATGAGCCACTGGATGTACTTTGATCGACTGGTGAGTTCTGTGGAGAGCTTGCCGGAGCCTTTGGGTGAGTTTTCTGTGCTGGCCTCAGAAGATCGGCAAGCACTGCCCGTGTGGCTCCATGCGCATCGAGATCATCTGCGAGATCGAGCGACAGTCACTTTAGGAATCTGGTTGCCCTTTCAAGACAGTCGGGTGTGGGAGTCCACGATTGAATCGGCTCGGCAAAGTTTTCGAAAGCTAGCGCCTTTTGTTCCTGACTCGTGCTTTCGGCAGGTGCCTTCGCCATTGGAGCTCAACGAAATGAAGGGCGAGTGCGTTCGACGGGGGGAGCTTGATCGGCTTCAAATTGAATCGATCGTTGAGCCGATGACGCGATTTAAAAACTTTTGGAAATCGATGATGTCTAAGCGTCGGCCGCGCAGTTTGAGCGGTCGAATTCTGGTTTCGGCGCCGCATCTGGGCTCGAGTGGGAGCCGTGGCGAGAGTCTTGAGGATTGCTTTAAGGCTCTGGAATTCTTTGAGAAACGAATTCGCCATCGCGTGGTCTCGTCAACGCGAGCGAGTCTTCTATAATAGAGAAAGAGAGTGAATTTTGGCTGTGAAATCTAAAAAGAAGGCCCTAAAAAGTTTAACCCAATCCAAAGTCGTTAGCATTGGAGAGTATCGTAGTTTGCGCCAGGGAAGAGAGGCGCAGTGCTTGGCAGTGGTGACTCAAGATCAAAAGTTTTTTGAAGAAGTGAAGAAAAGTTTGCCCGCTTTCTTGGATGTTCGGCATTTCGATGGACGATTTTCTTTTGAACAAGCCGTGAAGTCCAAGGAATGGGATGCCTTGATTTTGGATGAGAGACAGCTCAAAGATGAAGCGCTGAGTCTGTGTGAAAAACTCAAGCGACAGTCTCAGATGGATGAGCTTTTGGTGGTGATTCTCTCGAATGACTCCAGCAAAGATCGAGTTCGCCAGGGCCTAGAAAAAGGCTGCGATGAATGGGTGACGAAGCCAGAAGATGTTCAGTCTTTGGCCCGCTTGCTGGATCATCACTTGAACTTTAAGTGATGCCCTTGATCGCATCGTCTTTGATGATGATCGGCCCCTATTGGATCAGCCCATCGTAGAACAGGCCCAGCCTTACGGATAAAGTCCTCTGGCCAGCATCGCCGTTGTTACTCGATTGACTGCCAGCATGGATGTAGCGGTTCGCATATAAACGCTGCGCTCCTTCTTGAACTGGACGACTTCGCCAAAAGCTTTCGTCATGATTTTAGAGAGCTGCTGATTGACCTCGGCTGCACTCCAAAAGAAGTTTTGAAGCCCTTGTACCCACTCAAAATAAGAGACCGTTACTCCACCGGCATTCGCCAAAATATCTGGGAGCAAAAAGATTTCTTTTTCTCTTTCTTTGAGAACTCGATCACCATCCGGAGTCACTGGGTTGTTGGCTCCCTCAGCTAGAATGCGACATTTCAAATTCTTCGCAATCTCGGCATTGATTTGGTGCGCCGTCGCCGCAGGAATACAGATGTCTACTGCGGCTGTGAGAACTTCAACTTGAGAGCATTCTCTCTCGACACCCGAAAATCCTTTGAGGCTTCCGTTTTTCTCTGCAAAAGCCATCGCGGCTTGCACATCAAAGCCCTTCTTGTTCTCATAGCCCCCCTTCACGTCTGAGAGGTGAGTGATGATGCATCCCATGCTCGAAAGTTTGGCCGCAGCGTGAGTGCCCACGTTTCCAAAACCTTGGATCGCGACTTTTTTGCCCTGTAAATCCATGCCCAAATGCTTTGCGGCTTCAGCGATGGTGTAGGCCACGCCGTAGCCGGTGGCCTCAATTCGTCCGAGTGAGCCGCCGATAGAGATGGGCTTGCCTGTCACCACTCCATGAACTGCGTAACCCTTCATTTGCGAATAAGTATCCATGATCCACGCCATGGTTTGCCCGTTGGTGCCCATGTCAGGAGCGGGAATGTCCATATTGGGTCCAATAAAACTCACAAGCTCTGCGGTGTATCGTCGAGTCATGCGCTGGTTTTCGAGTCGCGAGAGTTTAGTGGGGTCGATACGAATTCCGCCTTTGCCGCCGCCCAAAGGTAAACCCATCAAAGCGCACTTCCAGGTCATCAACATGGCGAGAGACGCCACTTCACCCAATGTCACATCGGGAGCGTAGCGGATTCCACCCTTGAATGGTCCAAGGGTATCGTTGTGCTGAACCCGATAGCCCGGCACCACTTCGACATGGCCATCTTCCATGCGAACGGGCACTGAAACAATCAAACAGCGATCCGGAACTCGCAGTCGTCTTTTAACGTTGGGATCTAAACCCATCAGGTCAGCGACTTCATCGAATTGAGATTGGGTGGCCAGAAAGTGAGAATCATTTTGATATTCCATATCTCTTCAGAATCTAAATTCTGGATATTACTTTGGAAAGTTGATTTTTAGGCTGGGCTGGTGCCGAAAGCCATCCTATGAGATACCTACTCGTCGATGTACGCTTGGGTGATTTATGTTTTAGCGGGTTTAAGCCCTCCAGAAAGCTTTCCGCTGCATTTAACGGGCTCAGACGGTTTTAAATACCGTATTCTTCTGGATCGTTTTTCAGAGACCCACTTTGACCGTGAGGGCCGAGCTTTCGTCAAAAAACCGGTGCTTTCAGTCGATCAATCACCCCTTTACGATGGTTGGAAGCGTTCGGGAGAAAAGCTTCAGCAAATCAGAGTTTCGTTTAAGCAACTTCTTCAAGAGAATCGTTTGGAGGGGGCACAAACCCCTTTGCCCGATTATCGCAGTCCTCTAGATCGCAATGCGGTTTACGTATCAGCTTCTGCGGGTTTGATTCAAAAAGCTTTTGAAGAAGTAAGGCGAGAGCCCTTGCGTTACCTTCAGGGCTCGCCGTCCATGACCCCGAGAAAAGTAGAAGTAATCCGCCGGATTTTGTTTGAGCCCGAACTTCTTTTAACGCGAGAGGATTTAAAGGATTTGGCGCGGAGTTCACTCGATCCCGATCCGGGCGCGACTGAATTTGAAATCGATTTGTCGTCACTGGCGACTGGAGGTTGGCAGCTTTTGTTTAATCCCATTACCAGCTCGATCAAGCGAACGATTCAGGTGGATGAGCTTCGCTTTCGAATGGTGCGACGAAATATCATTTTTGATTCAGAGAAAAATAGAATCCGCGTGGAGCTCGAGGCAGACTCGGCGGCTATTGTGGGTCCCGTTCATGACGTTGGTGATTTTATTATGTTGATGAATTATCGCGTTTATAACGAGTATCTCAGTCTCGATGTTGGACAAGTTTCTGGGGTGAAAATGTCTTTTGATTTACAGTTCACGCCAGAAGATCAGCAGTTTTGGTTGCTCGAGATTGTTCCGCATACATTTACGATGGATTTTCTAGAGACACCCCCCATGGTGCAAATGAAGGTCAAGGGAGAGGTAGAGAAGGGGCTGTTCTTTATTCAGCCTCCAGGCGAGTTTAACCAGGAGCTGGCAGCCCCTTTGCCTCCCTCAGGACAGAAAGAAGTTCAACGCAAGATCACGGCGATGATCTCTGGAGCCTTGTCGACTCGATTTTTTACGGACGGAATTTCTATTCGCGTTCCGATTCCAGTCTTTGATCAGTGGCTACGACCCAATCAACTCTCTCCACTGGCGCGACTGTCATCTTTAACGATTGAATCCGATGGTCTTTTGCTGGGTTTTGATTCTCAGTTTGATGTCGAAAATGTTTCAGAATGTATTTCAGCGTATCCTTTTGAAGAGGCAGAGCCGAATGTGTTTTCAGCTCCTCGTCAGGCGCGAGTCGGTCAAAGCTGGGCGCTCAGCTGGGGAGCAGATAGAGAATGGCTATTGCATTCTATGGGAGCGAAAGAATCTGAAGCGACATTGGACTCAGAAATTCGTGCTGAGATTTTTCTTCGCGAAGAGGTGCTTAATCGATCTTTACAGGCAGCTTGGAAAGCTGGAGTTTTTTGCTCAAGTACTCGCAGCCTCTGGCCTCGGCCCGCCCCCCTACCTTTGATCGAGGTGGCCGCCTATGCACCTCCTCAAATCCTGTTTGCCAACAAGAGTTCGATTCGCATTCGGCTTCCCCTCGAAGTCACTCAGTATAAGCGAGATGAACGACTGGATTCCGAGAGTTTCTCCGTGGTCGAAAACTCAAAGCGAGTGTCCTTAGAGGTCGAAGCGGTCATGGATTTCGAGCGGGGCTTTTTACGTCTGGGTGATCCTCGATTCGAGTCCGAAGAAATCTCGGAGGCCGAGATGAGTCTGGTTCGATCGTTGCTTGCTCGCACGGCGCAAGAGTTGGGCTTGAAGGTCGAATCCAATGAATTTTCAAAAATCTCTACCGTCATTGAATCTCTTCCGCGCTCGTTGGGCTCCTGGAATTTAGATTCGCTTGAAAGAGAAGAGAGTGAGTGGTTGCGCTTATCTCTGCAGCTGCAGGGTTCCTTGTTTCCGCAGATTGAGGCTTTGCCCGTCGCGAAAAAGTTGGAGATCAAAGAGATGCGCACTCGACTCATCCAGAAGCCAGAATATATTCACATAGAACCCACCGTTGAGTTTTTGTGGGGTCCAGACAGTGAGCGCTTTGACGGCGATGTTTTTTATACTTACCGACTCATCGAGCCTGGAGTGGTTTCGGCGCGCTGGTCGCCCTTTACCTCAGATCGTCGCGCCGCTTTTGTGCTCTCTCAGCCGGGCAAGTATCGGTTTGAGGTAAAAGCGAAAAATCGCTTTTACGAGATTGAAGCGCGAGTGACAGCCACGCATGAGTTTTTTTATGAGCCCGAAGTATCAAGCGCATGGTCTCCGGGTGAGACAGCACTTTCGACTCCTCCCACGGATGAGAATTCCAAAGAGGATAAGAAAGCGGCAAGCAGCTCCAAAGCAGAGATCAAGCCGGGTAAGCGGCTCTCTTCACCAGGACCGTTCGGTTGTGGAGTGCAGGGGCGATCGTACTCTACAGTGTTCCTGATGACGGTTTTGAGTCTCCTGGGTCTTCTGGGCTTTCGGCGTCTGAGGAAGCACCCTCCTCAGTGAGACGCCCCCGCCTCATCGCAAAAAGGTAAAACCCAATAAAATTCAATCAGTTAGATGGGGCACAAATCTTGTGATGAAGGGACGTGTGCGCAAGATTCAAGGCAAGAAAATCTTCTGTTCCATTCTCATCTCTTCCTTCTTAGGAGGATCGCTTTTCGAGCTTCAAGCCTCTCAGAGAGTTTACGAGATCATCGTTCCGAAAAGGCAAGAAGGGGGGCTTTCTCTTCGATCAAGCCGCTTGAGTGCTCAAGAAACGAGACCGGCCCAGACCGTTGAGCTTCTTAAGTTTGATTCTCGCGAAGAATACGAGCGAGCCCTCAGGGAGATGAAATCTTCAGGAATCGAAGTCGAGCCTAACGCGCGTTTCTCGGCGGATTTGGTGGATGAGAATCTGGAGCTTGATCTTTCAAATTTTGATGAGTTTTTGGGAAATCAATGGTCGCTTTTGAATCGTGGGAATGTTTCGAGCTCGACTTTGGCAGGAGGCGATATTGATGTGATTCGTGCTTGGGCGACGACCGAAGGACGTGGTCGACTCTACGTTGTGGACTCGGGAGTGGATGGCCGAAACGAAGACCTTGCAGATCGATTGGTCGAAGCCTACTCGGCAATCGATGGAAAGGGACCGCAGGACGAAAACGGTCATGGCACTCATGTGAGCTCGATTGCTGCTGCTTCACGCAACTCCGTGGGAATTATGGGAGTGGCACCAGGCAATGTCGATCTCGTCAGCGTTCGTATGTTGGATGCGCAAAATTCTGGAGATACGTTTACGGCTGTCCGAGCTTTTGAAATCATCTCAGACGATCTCGAAAATTATTTGGCGCAAGATCCGAAAAATTTTGCAGTGATCTCGAACTCCTGGGGAGGAAATCAATTTTCTTCGGCTTTGCAAAATGCCATGAGACAAGTGGCTGGCGACCGTGTTTTGTTTGTCACTTCGGCTGGAAACTCGGCAAACAACAACGACTCTCAGCCTTACTATCCCTGCAATTTCAACCTAGCGAATAACCTTTGTGTGGCCGCCAGTGATCGCTCTGACGCCCTCACTAGCTTTTCGAGTTATGGGGCGAAGACGGTTCATCTCATGGCTCCGGGTCTGCAGATTTTAGGGGCAACCCCTGTTCTTCAAGTGGGCAATGGTTTTCAGTCGACCTGGGGCGAAAAAAGCGGAACCTCTCAGGCTACGCCTCATGTGAGTGGCGCAGCCCTTTTGATTTGGTCGGCGAATCCTGATCTCTCAGCGGCAGAGGTCAAATCTATTCTCCTCGAGGGAGTAGACCGA
>JBILFF010000002.1:0-43780 GCA_044351695.1 Bdellovibrionota bacterium | reverse complement strand
GGGCTGAGTTTGCAGCCTTTGACGCAGATCGACCAGGGAGACCGACCGATCACCCATAGGTTGGGCATGAGTACCCACCACCAAGGGAGCCTGCCCCTGCTCTTGGCGAATCTGCTCGATGGTTTCGTCAAAACCATAGGCCAGCCGAAGTAGCTGAAGCGCATCTTTTCGGGTGGGGTTCATATCCGTGCCGTATCTTCCCTCCCAGTGCCTCACGATTCGTCGATTGAGAGCTTGCTGATCTTGCGAGGGGTGAATCACAAAATAACCCGTTACTCCATAGGTGCGACTAGCACGAGCGATATCGTGCAGGTCCAAATTGGTCACCGATGAGGTGATGATTTCTTTGTTTCGATTCACCACCGGAAAGTGAATGAGACCCACGTAAAAGCCTTTCATGAAAAGCTCTTCCTCCAACTCAAAATTTGCCGATGATTTCCTCCGACCAACACTTCTGGGACTTCATGCCCCTCGAAGTCTCGCGGACGAGTATACTGGGGAGCTTCTCGGTTAGAGCCGTGCGAGAAACTTTCTTCTTGAATCGACTCTTCATTCTGAAGAACTCCCGGCACAAGACGAGCCGTCGCCTCAATCACCGCCGCCGCAGCGATCTCGCCACCCATCATCACAAAATCACCAATTCGCAGCTCTTCGTGAGCATAATAATCGGCAATTCGCTGATCGATTCCCTCGTAGCGCCCCGAGATCAACACCAGATGCTTGTACTTCGAAAACTCTACGGCCTTCTGCTGCGTGAAGGCTGCGCCACGAGCCGAAAGCACGACCACATAACTCTCCGACATACAAACGCTGCGTAGAGCTTTCACTAAAGGAGCCGGCTGTAGAATCATTCCAGGACCCCCACCGAAGGGTTTATCATCCACGCGATAATGGGGAGGCTCAGCAAAATCACGAATCTGCACTGTATCGATTTGAATTTTTTGGCTCTCACACGCGCGATGAAGTATGCCCTCGCTCGCAAAGGCTTGGATCATCTCCGGATGAAGGCTAAGCACGCTAAAACGCATAAACTGGGCTCGTTTAATCCAAAGCGACCATGAAGTCCAATGGCAGAATGTCAGGGCCTTAAAAGGGACCGCTTAAGCTGCTTTAAGAGCGTCGAGGCTGATTTTCTCGCGATTGAAAATCTTTTTGACCGTTTCGGTCGGCTGTGCCCCTTTGGACAACCAAAAGAGAACTCGATCGGTCTTCAAGGTGATCAGACCTTTTTCTTTCTTTTGCTCAGAGTCTTTCTTGAGCTGCTGGTTGCGAGGATCGTAGTTGCCCAAGACCTCTAAAAACTTGCCCCCTTGGGCACGACGAGAGTCGGCCACGACAATTCGATAAATGGGTCGTTTTACTGTGCCTTTTCGAACTAAACGAATCTTAACCATACTGCAGAGTCCTTAGCAGCTTCGCCAAAAAAGTCCAAATCCTGATTTCTACAAAAATCTCAGAAAAAGCGCCCCATCGGCTTACCCTTAAGAGACTTCATCATTTTTTGCATCTGCCAGAATTCCTTAAGGAACTGGTTGAGCTCCTCAACACTGGTTCCACTGCCCAGAGCCACCCGCTTTTTTCGACCCCCATTGAGGAGGTCGGGATTCTCGCGCTCCCCTACGGTCATGGAGTTGATCATGGCATCGATCCGCTTGAGCCGCTTCTCTACGGCCTCTGAGTCAATTTTGGAGGCGAGGCCACTCACCCCAGGAATCATTCCCATGAGGCCTTTGAGGGATCCGAGTTTGGATAGCATTTTCATTTGTTCCTGAAAGTCTCTTAAACTCATCTGGCCCTTGAGAGCCTTTTGAGCCACCTTCTCGGCTTTTTTCTCTGCCTCGGCATCATCGGACATAGCGTCCTGAACCTTTTCGACGAGTCCCTGCAAATCTCCCATTCCCAAGATTCGACCCACCCAACGATCGGGAACAAATAGATCAAGACCCTCCATTTTTTCGCCGGTTCCCACAAAAAAGAGCGGGACTCCCAAACTCTCTCGAACAGACAGGGCCAATCCCCCACGAGCATCGGCATCGGTCTTCGTCAGAATGGCTCCTGTCAATGCAACTTGGGAGCTAAATCCCTCCATCACTTCAAGACCCGCCTGTCCGCTCATCGAGTCTGCGACATAAAGGATATGCTTTGGATTCACAGCGCTGCGAATCTCGCCCAACTCGCTCATGAGTTCGGCATCGATCGAGAGACGGCCCGCTGTGTCGACAATAACAGTATCGACGCCATAGGTAGTGGCGTAATCCATTGCCCTCTGTGCTCGCTCCACAGCTAGCATCGAGTCGGTTTTAAAATAATCGACCTTCACATCCTTAGCGAGCCGCTCAAGTTGCTCGATCGCCGCCGGTCGTCGCACATCGGTGCTGACCAAAAGGGGGCGCCGCTTCATTTTTCGCTTCAAATAAAGAGCCAGTTTACCTGAACTGGTCGTTTTACCTGCACCTTGCAAGCCGACCATTAAGATAACCACTGGTGGCTTTCCTGAAAGTTCAAATCCATCGGACTTGCCCAGAATCTCAAGCATCTCTTCGCGCAGAATATACAAAAACTGCTGATAAGGACTGACACCGTCGAGGACCTTTGAGCCCAAAGCTCGGTCTTTGACTCGCTCAATAAAGCGCTTCACCACTTGAAACTGCACATCTGCTTCGAGCAAATTCGTTCGAATTTCTTGAAGGGCGGATTCAATATGGGCAGGGCGAATCTTCGCCTCGCCTTTTAAAGTTTTTAGTGTTTTTTCAAATCGATTTTGGAGAGCCTCTAACACCAGCGAAAACTAGTGAGGGCTCTCCAAAAGGTCAACGGCTTCGAGCTTTGTTAAAAGCTCCCTTTTTGAACAACTTCAATCGCACGAATGACATCGGCTCGACCGGCTCCATAGGAGTTGTCTTTACCTTCGGGGCCCATATCCACAGCACTTTGCATGAGGATCTTTTTCACGTCCGCCACTTTGAGGCTGGGATTCGCTTGGTAGAGCAAAGCGACCACGCCCGAAAGATGCGGCGTAGCCATTGAAGTCCCACTGTAAGAGGCGTAGCGCCCTCCCGGCACAGTCGAGTAAACGTCTTTGCCTGGAGCCGAAATCTCGGGCTTCATCAGGCTCAATCGTTTGCCGTCCGTCCCCGTCACCACCACTGGTCCTCGCGATGAAAAGCTAGTCACTTGATCGTTTTGATCAGTTGCACCCACGGCAAAAGCCTCTGGAACTCCCCCGGGCGAGCCCACGCTTCCTTGACGAGGCCCTTCATTGCCAGCTGCAAAAGAAGGAAAAATCTCAAGCTGAACCCAAGCATTGACGGCTTGAACAAAAGGATCTGTTCGCAAGTCATCGCCCATCGGCCCCCCCCACGAGTTGCTCACTACTCGCGGTCTCAAAGATCCAGCTGCAGACCGGTCCGGATTTGCAATCCATTCCATCGATCTTAAGATTTGACTTAAGCTGCCACCGCCGCGCCCACTCAGCATTTTTCCAATGACTAGCTTCACACCAGGGGCGACGCCGATTTGAGTTCCGCCAACGCCCGAGCCAGCAATGGTTCCGGCAACATGAGTGCCGTGAGAGTTGTCATCGTAGGGCTGATCTTTATCTTGAATGAAATCCTTCCAAGCCACCACTTTGCCTTTGAGCTCAGGATGATTGGCATCAATGCCTGTATCAAGAATGCCCACAACCACACCCTGACCGGTGAGCTCGGAGTACTCTTGCCGGAGCTGCGGAATTCCAAGCTTTTGAAGACCATAAGTGAAATCGGCTTGAGCACCCGGCTCTCCGCGAGCATAGGTGAGTTGAACTCGACGATCGAAGAGAATTTTTGTGACCTCAGGTAGTTCCGCCAACTCTAGAATGAGCTCGGGCGTCATCTGAGCCATCATCGCATTGGCATTCCAAAAATATTTGATCTGAGAAATGCCGGCGTTGGTACTCGCCCAATCATTGACGAGCTGTCTCATTTGCCACTGAAGCTCTAGGCTTCTTTTTTTGAGATGATACTCCACTTCGTTGGGAGAGGGCTTCTCGCCCCAATAACCCGACTCAATGGGCTCCACAGGAACAAGCGTCACCACTACAGGAATCGCCTCATCTGTTCGAGACATCGCTTCTTGCAACCATGGATCAATTTTTTCGCTCTGCGCCTCTAACGAGAAACAGGCAAATAGAATGACGATTAGAAAAATATAGTAAAGAAATCGCTCGACTTGAGCGACGACACTTACTTTCATTAATTACTCCCCCCAGTGCCACATTACTGTGACAATCCAATCTTAATGAGGAGTGATGAAAATCTTAAGTAATATTTGGCTTGGAGCCAAAATGAAGCGCGCTGTTAGCGGCCCGCGTTGAAGCATCCGCCGAGAAAACTCGGCGGATGATCCCCAGAAATTGAACTACTTTGATTGGACTTTTTTCACGACTTCTTTGGCCTCGGCCGCAGGCACAGTGTTGCTGAGCGCTGCACTACCGCTAGGCATCGCGATGCCCAACTTTTCATAAATCGCTTTCAGCAAAGCGCTCTTGATCGCAGGCTTCGTTCGGATGAACTCGATCACCGCATCTCGACCCTGACCAATCTTTTCGCCGCTGTACGAATACCAAGAGCCCGCCTTCTGAACAATCTCAAGCTCTTCGGCCTTGTCGCAAATCTCTCCGTCGCGATCGATTCCCTTACCGTACACGATGTCGAAATCAGCTTTTTTGAAGGGGGCAGCTACTTTGTTCTTAACCACCTTCACTGTGGTCTTATTGCCCACGACTTCTTCACCAACCTTAAGAGCTCCCGTTCTTCGAATGTCGAGACGAACCGATGAATAGAACTTCAAAGCGTTTCCGCCAGTGGTTGTCTCGGGATTACCAAACATGACCCCAATCTTCATTCGAATTTGGTTAATGAAAACGACTGTCGATTTGGATTTAGCCACCGTTCCCGTAAGCTTTCGAAGCGCCTGGCTCATCAATCGAGCCTGAAGCCCCATATGAGAGTCACCCATACTACCCTCGATTTCAGCCTTTGGCGTCAGGGCAGCTACTGAATCGACAATAATCAAATCCACCACATTCGAGCGAATCAGCGCATCGACGATCTCTAGCGCTTCCTCTCCCGTATCGGGTTGAGAAATCAAAAGATCATCGACATTCACCCCCAAATGACGAGCGTAAGAAACATCAATGGCATGCTCTGCATCTACAAACGCACAAATACCGCCTTTTTTCTGACATTCTGCTACCAAATGAAGAGTAAGCGTGGTCTTTCCTGAGCTTTCAGGGCCAAAAATTTCAACAATACGCCCGCGAGGAATTCCTCCAATACCAAGAGCGATATCGAGACCTAGAGATCCTGTGGGAATCACATCCTCACTCGGCAACCGCACCTGGTCTTCTCCCAGACGCATAATGCTGCCCTTACCGAATTGTTTTTCAATGCTAGCGACCGCCACTTGAAGCGCTTTTAACTTCTCGGGGTCCACTGAGCGATGCGGGGCCGGAGACTTTGTTTTGGTCTCTGCCGTGTTTGTTTTTATTTCTGCCATAAGGCCTCCTCTCCGCGAGCGATTTTCAGTTTAGAAACTCGTTTTTATCAAATCAGTAACGATCGTCCTCTTCGTCTTCGTCTTCATCTTCTTCTACTTCATCCAGACTCACAGTGTCGGACTCATCTTCGTCGTCTTCATCAAAATTTCGATCTTCACGATAATCATCTTCGTCCAGATCCTCAGACGCCACATCCTCAAGAGCTCCTAATTCATCGTCCATTTCAGAGCGCTCACTATACCAATTGGTTGCCAGCTCCTCGAGCTTCGTGGCGCTCGGCTTGGCCTTATCCGAAAAATCCGACAATCCCGTCACCATATCAAACAACTCGTCGTGAGATAACCGACGCGGGTCGACATTAGGATACTCGTCGATCAATCGAAACGAGAGTTCTTCTGTATCAGCCCAGCCTAATTTTTTTTGTGTCTTCTTCGCCATCTCTTGCTTCCCTCAATTCTGGTCGTCACACTTTGCGAGTCGCCCCCAGATTCTTCTGAAAGATCTTCGAGAAGTTCTCAATCTGGAATTCGCACTACCACTGTGCCAGACCGTACTCGTGACTGACACCCCAATCGCGCTTTCTCGTCAAGTTTATCATTGGCCTCGAGAAGACTTTTCTCATCTCCGTCCATGGGTGTCAGATTTTCAATCCCAGATTCAATGAAGACTTGACAGGTAGTACATGCACAATTACCGCCGCAATCGTGCTCGAGCGGAAGATTGTTGTTAATCGCACACTCCAAGATCGAAGTGTTTGGCGCTACTTCAAAACTCTCTCCCAAGTTTAAAAATGTAATCTTCGGCATGCCCCAAGGCTAAACACTTGCGAAACGCCTTTCAAGAAATTGAATTACTGAAATTGTGAAGTTTCACTCACCCTGAGAGATCAGACCGCGAACGAGGTGCCGCAGCCGCAAGACTTTGCCGCTTTCGGATTCTCATAAACAAATCCAGCACCATTCAAGCCATCCACGTAATCGACTTGAAGACCCTTCAAAAACAAAGCAGACTTCGGATCCACAAAAACACGCAGACCATTTTCAACAAAATCGTGGTCTCCGGTTTTGGGTTCATTTTCGAATCCCATCTTATAAGAAAAACCCGAACAGCCGCCGCCCACCACAGAAATTCGAAGCCCCGAAGACTCATGTCCCAACTCTCGCTTCATTAAGGCTCGCACCTTGTCCACTGCCGCCGCCGTCAGCTGAATCAGATTTTTATTCGATTCGTCCTGGTTTGAAGAATTCGTAGCTTGCTGCATAAATCGCTTTCTAATATCTCAAATCACTAAGGTAGGGAATTGAATCCCTACTTAATTGTAAACTTAACATGCTCAAAAGCAATAGATCGAGTTTAGACCGCCCCCCACCCGCTTGGCCACAGGCCCAATTCCGGAAATTTGGCCTGCCCTTGGCTATTTTACATGCTGGATTGGGGCCGAAAGATAGTATTGGTCATAGACGGCTTCGCCCCCCCCACCTTTTAAAGGCGATCTCGGAAATCGCTCAAAATTTGCAAGGACTCATGAAAACGGGGGCCCACTCTCAAGAGCTCAGTTTACACGGCATTAGACAACTCGAAGCCTGCCCTTTTTTTAATGCGGGCATTGGCGCCAAACTTCAGCGCGATGGCCGGGCGCGGCTCTCGGCCTCTCTCATGCGCGGAAGAGACCTTCGATTTTCCTCGGTTTCCAATCTTGAATCGGTTGCCCATGCCAGTGCTGTGGCTGAACTTTTGTTGGATGAGTCTGACCGAAATATGTCGGGAATCTTTGCTACCGAACTAGCGATGGAGCGTGGTCTTTCATTTAAAAAGCCAGAAACTCCTGCACGCGAAGAGGAGTGGACTCGACAGCTTGAAGGCCAAACGGGAACAGTGGGATGCGTGGCGGTGGATATCGATCAGCATTGCTTTGCGGCAACCTCTACGGGTGGACGCGGCTTTGAAAGGCCGGGTCGAATTTCAGATAGCTGCTCTCCAGCGGGCAATTACGCAGGGCCAAGTGGAGCGATTTCATGCACTGGAGTGGGCGAGCAAATTCTAGAAGCCGGCGTTGCTACAGCCATCCATGTTCGACTTGAAGATGGTCATGATTTAGCCTCGGCTGTACAAAAAAGCTTTGCGCCGCATCGTGATAAAAAATTTGGAGTCATCGCCCTCGACCGTCAGGGCCACGGCCTTGTTCATGCCACCACAGGCACGCTCTTGTTTGCTTGTGTGACCCTCAAGCAAGTCTGGTGCGGGATCACGAGCACCGATTGGCAAAAGATAAAGGTCTTGGCACTTGCACTCACGTGTTTGCTCACTCACGCACCACTCCTCAACTCTCAATCAATGCCTGAACCGCTCCCCATGCGATCTTGGCAGGAAGTCGAGAAAGAGCTGAGAGGTCATTTTAGTTTTGAGCTCCCGAAGATCCCTAAAACCCCCACCGAAGTGGTAGAATTCACGAGTCAACTTTTGGAGTCGTGGAGCAAGGACATCGAAGAACTCAAGACGATCACCGAAACATCGGCCTTTCTGAGAGCCATTGATTCACTCCATTCTCAAAGTATTCGAGCAGATGGTGTTTTGTCGGTCGCTTCTGTTGTTTTAGGCGATAAGAAATTGCGCAAATCTGTCGATAAAGAGTCACTTCGTGTTTATGAGTTTTGGATTGAACAATACTACAGCAATCCTGAGCTTTTTCGTCGACTACAGCATCTGGAGATCGATCGAGACCAATTGAGCAAAGAGGAGGCCTCTTTTTTAAAACATGAGATTGAAAATTTTCGGTTTTATCATACAGAGCTCGATGATGAAAATGACCCCGATGAGACTCGCGAGACACAACAAAAAATTTCGAACCTTTGGAAAACCTTGGAGCGACTCGAAATCGAGTACGAGAGAAATATTGAGGAGAGCTCGCGAAGTATAAGTTTTTCGCTCCAAGAACTAGACGGCTTACCCGTTGATTTTTTGAGTACTTTGCGTCGAAAAGGCGAAAAGTACGTTATCGAAAGCCAGCATTGGTATCAGTACGACAAAGTGATGAGATACGCGCACCGCTCGAACACGCGTAAAAAAGTGTTTCAAGCTCGATTCAGTTTGGCGGCAGAGGTGAATTTAGAGCTACTTCAAAACATTCTTGAAATACGAGAAAGAATTGCGGACTACCATGACTCCCCCGACTTTGTGAGTTGGAAGATCGAGCAAAGCTTTTTTGAAACACGACAGGATCTTGAAAGATTTTTAAGCAGCCTTGAAAAGGCGAATCGGACCGCCTTCCAAGAAGAGAAAAATATTCTGCAAAAACAGCGCGCACGGCGAAATAAAAAAGGCGATCTAAAGATTCGGGCCTGGGACTGGTTGTATGAAATCAATCAGTATCAAAGAAAGACTCTCGGCGATTTAGCCCCAAGGCTCGAAAAGGCCTTTGAGCTCGATCAAACATTGGCGGCTCTGCTGCGTTACGGTGGCCGGTTTGGATTTCAAACAGAGCAAATCAAAGATTATCCGGCCTGGCATCCTTCGGTGCGCGCTTTCATGTTGAGAGATACGAAGACAAAAAAAGCTCTTGGAATTATTCTTTTGGACCCCTTTCCTCGACCAGACAAAGACCGCTGGTTCTTCTCGATGAGCTTGCAAGCGCGGGATGCCGCGCCCGGCAAGTTGCCAAGCCTTCCTATCAACTTGATTTCGGCCAATTTTTCTCCGCCGGATTCCGACGGAAAATCTTTCTTGTCGACGGAGGGGGATGGCCCGACTCTCGCTCACGAGTTAGGTCATGCCATGCATGATCTTCTGACGGAGGTTAGCTTTTCAACCATCTCAGGTTTTCGAGCCGTAGACGACATGACGGAGATGCCTTCGAATTTTTATGAAAGACGTTTTTTTGACCCCGAGTTTTTAAAGCTTGCAGCTGTTGATCCTGAAACGGCCAAGCCTTTTTCAGAGCCAGAGATTGAGCAGCTAAGAGCGGCCATGGTTTTTGGCTCAGCACATTTAAAGCAAGAGCAAATCCTGCGTGCCCGCCTGGATTTTGAGTTACACAAAAAAATCAAAAGAAGAAAATCGAGATCTAAGGGATCTCTGGGAGCGATGCTAAACAGCCCAGATGTGATCGAATCAAAACTGAGCAAAAAGTTATTCTATGCTCTCCCGCCAGACACTTACCCCGTAGCTAGTTTTTCTCACATCGGTGGCGGCGGTTACGAAGCTTTATTCTGGATTTATCTTTTTGGAGCCGTCATGAGTCATGAATTTGAAAGTCTTTTCTTTAGATCTGACGATCGCAGTTTAAGTCCGCATGTTGCCTTGAGATATCGCGAAAAAGTTTTAGGCGTCGGGGGAACACAAACTGCATCAAAAATCGCAGAGTCCTTTCTGGGTCGTGAAATGAATGCTTGTAGTGCGGCGCTACGATTTATGAAAAATCGATAGCGTTAAGCTCTCGCCCCTTTTTAATACGTCGACTGAATAATCGGATGTCGTCGTCCCAAGCCAAAAGCCTTCGAAGAAAGCTTAAGAACTGGCGCTGACTGCTGACGCTTAAACTCTTGGGACGAAACTTTATGAATGATCTTCAAAACAACCGAAGACTCAAATCCCTGAGCGATGATTTCTGAAACACTCCTGGACTCTTCAATGAACAATCTAAGAATCTCGTCTAAAATCTCGTAGGGGGGCAGGCTGTCGGTGTCTCGCTGATCGGGACGCAGCTCTGCCGATGGTTCGCGCGTGAAAATTCGCTCGGGAATTCTCTTTTTTCGTCGATTGGCTTCACGCGCCAACTCGTAAACTTGTGTCTTGTAAAGATCTGCAATCGGTGCCAGGCCGCCACACATATCTCCATAAAGCGTGCAATAGCCCATGGCCAATTCACTTTTGTTTCCACAAGCGAGTAAAAAATCACCAAATTTGTTTGAAAGGGCCATCAACAGCATGCCCCGAATACGGCTCTGCAAGTTTTCTTCTGTGGTATTCGGCTCCAAACCCTCAAAACTACTTTCGAGCGTTTGGAGGACTGCCGGGAACACCGCCTCGATCGACAAGATATGCAGGGGCGATCGAGTCACTTTGGCGATCTCGACAGCATCGATATTTGAGATGCTCGAAGTATACCGAGAGGGCAAGAGCACTAATCGCACTCGATCACCCCCAAAAGCATCCTCTGCCAAACAGGCCACCAGGGCCGAATCAATCCCTCCACTCAAACCCAAGACGACAGAGCTGAAACCTGATTTGGTCACAAAATCTCGCAAACCAAAAACAAGAGTGTCGTAAAGCCTTTCAATCGATTGCGGCTGGGGCCGGTCAACTGGTGTGGGCGTACTGGAAAGATCAAGAGAACTCTCGGCTTCTTCATAAGCAGGAAGATAGCTGATCAACATACCGCGAGAGTCGACAGCGATGCTCTCTCCAGCGAAAATCATACTATCGGCCACCCCTACTTGTGTGACCTGCACAACGGGCTTCTTTAACTTTTGAGCAATCGTCTGCACGAGCGAAATCCGATCTTTCGATCTCTCATAGGGTGAAGCTGATAGATTTAAAAGAAGATCGGCACTGCCAAAATCATCGAGCGGATCTTTTTCATATCGGCCTGGGATTCGGGGATCACTGGACTGAGCCCAGATGTCTTCGCAAATCGTTAAAAAAATCTTTTTTCCGTGATGTTCAATCACGCATGCTCGATCGCCAGCTTCAAAATACCTTTGCTCATCAAACACATCGTAATTGGGCAAAAGCCTCTTGGCGTACCGAGCCTTCACTTGGCCATGCGAAACATAAACTGCTTGGTTTTGTATTCTTCGACGACCTGCTCCGATCGTCCCCAAGACAAAGCTTTTCGTCGGATGCTTTGTGAGAAGAGAGGCGAGAACATCCTCAGCAGCTTTTAAGAAATCCGATCGCTCAAGCAAATCGAGAGCGGGATAGCCCGTTACACAACACTCGGGAAACACCACGAGCTCCTCTGCTAGGGCTCCAGAAAGCGCTTGATCCATCTTCTTAAAATTGCGGGCAAAGTCACCGACTTTGGGGTTGATTTGGCAGAGCCGTATTTTCATAAAAGTTCAAATCCATCCTATGCGATCTCAAATCCTCAAACGTACATTCTTTGATCGGTTTTGACCGAGAAATCCAGAGAATACGATCACAACGCTTTAAAGTGCTCCAGCGGTGGGCAATCACTAAGCTCGTCGCCTCTTTAAAATCTCGCTCCTCCCAAAGACGCTCTAGAGCCGTGATAAACTGCCACTCTGTGGAACTATCGATGTAGGCCGTCGCCTCATCAAAAATCAATAACCGAGGCTTCAAACACAGGGCTCGGGCCACCGACAACAGCTGCCTCTGACCTGACGAAAGCTCAAGAGCTTTCTCGCGAAGCAGAGTATCTAAGCCTTGTGGCAGAGCTCTAAACCAAGCGCCAAGCTGCACGACCTCCAGTGCACGAATCATCTCAGAATCAGTGATCCGAGATTCAAAGAGCCGCAGATTCTCTCGCAGAGAACAGGTGAACAATTGAACATCCTGCGAAACCCAAGCGCATTGCCGCCGCCAATCTTGCATGGAAATCGAGCGAAGATCTCTTCCGTCGATCAAAATCGAACCCGCAGTCGGCTCATAGAATCGAAGCAGCAAAAACGAGAGGGTGCTCTTTCCGGCTCCTGTCTCCCCGACCACACCAATCTTCTCACCAGCTCGAAGCCTTAGATTTAAACTCTCAAAAACGCTCTGATGCGCGTCTGGATATTTGAAACTCAAGTCTCGCAATTCAATGGAGTTCCAATGGGCTTCCAGGCTTTCACCCTCTGATTTTTCTATTTTTCCAGAAGAAATCTCAGTCAGCCGGTCTACAGCAGCCATCGCTTGCTGAAAAACAGAAATCTTTTCAGCGAATTCTTGCAAAGGCCCCGCAAAGAAATTAGCAAAAGCCAAAAAACTCACGAGCTGACCCAAGCTAATTTCTTGATGCATCACCATCAAACCCCCAAAACCCAAAAGCACGGCCGTCTGAATGCTCAAGACAAAAGCAATCAGGGGTTGATAGTACGCGTATTCTTGGACAGCCTTTAAGTGGAGAGCTGCCTGGCGCTGAGACCAAGATTCAAATTCTCGCATGGTAGATTCTCGAACGCCCATGCCCTGGAGATCGCGAAGGCCCATCAAACTCTCACCTGTAAAGGTGTTGAGCTGCGTCATCGACTTGCGAGAAAAACCGAAACGTCTACGAATTCGCTCATTGAAGTAAACGGTGATGAAAGACAAAACCAGCAAACTCAGCGCCACACCGCTGGCCAAGCGCCAGTCCATCCAAAATAAAACTCCAAAAACCGCAACAATGACAAAAAAACTTCCCAGCAAGCCCGCAACTGCCGTCGAGAAAAACTCGTAAAGTGCGTTCACATCACTGGTTAGACGAGTCGCCAGCTTTCCGGCACTGATCTTGTCTAAAAATCTGAGCTCAAACCGGAGAATTCTTCGAACCAAACTCAACCGATAATCGACCAAAACCTTGAGGCCCAGACGAATGAGCAAATAATTAACCGCGATTGAAAACACAAACTGACAAACAAAAACATAAGCAATCAACCACAAAAACTGATGTGCGACGGCCGTGTCTTTGGTGAGAAGAGCCTCGTCCACTAACCGCCCAATCAACAAGGGAATCCACACCGCAAAATAGGCAGGCAGCAAAGTTAAAAAAGCACCGCAAAGAATCGAAGCTCGATACTCGATAAGCAACATCCAGAGCTGGCCCAAAGATCGACGCTTCATGCTGTTTGCAGCTCCCTGAGTCCTCTCAAATATCTGGATCGACTGAGAACCTCCTCGCGACTCCCCGTGCAAAGTTCGCGCTGACGCAGATCTTCGATCACGATATGCTGATCAAAGTGTTTTAGAACACTCCATCTCTGAGACGCGAAAACAAGAATCGCCTCTTGAGGCAGGCGCCGTGACAACTCATCTAAAACACGCTGCTCGGTCTCTGGATCGAGATGAGATAAAACATCATCAAACAAATAGATCTCTCGATCTCGTACAAGAGCTCGAGCCAAAGAGATTCTCTGCTTTTGTCCCCCCGACAGATTCAGCCCTCTCTCCCCAATTCTCGAGAGCAGACCCCCGCGCTCCTCCCACTGCTGCTGTGAGATCTTCAAACTTTCTAAAACTCTCCAGATCTCTGAGTCCGTCTTTGAAGCTTTGCCGAGCAAAATATTAGATCGCAGACTTCTCGAAAAAATACTCGCCTCTTGCGGAACAAAGAGACATCGCCCCTGCCAAGAGTCAGCTGAAAGATCGTCGAGAGGGACTCCATTCACCTGAATATTGATCCCGTCTCGTTTTCTTAGTTTTGCTAAACATTCTAAAAATAAAGTCTTTCCAGACCCTACGGGGCCCGAAAGCGCCCATCGCTCTCCTCGTCGCAAGATAATCGATCGATTTCTTTGACCCCAATCGACACGCACCTGCTCAAGCGGAGACCCCAGATCCTTTATCGATTGAGGAAGCTCAGACCTCAGCTCCAGAGCTCCCATCAACCGCCGCTTCGAAGCTCGAGAGCTTCGATAAAGCTCGACAAACCACGCCATCGCGGTCAATGGCCAGTCGAGCTGAGAGAGATAGAGAGTAAAAGCAGCAAAAGCTCCCAGGCTCAGCTCTCCGCTCATGACGAGACTACCCCCTTTGATCAGGCTGACTACCGTCGCTAGCCCAAGCGCCATTCTCATAAACGGGCCAAAACCTGATTGATAAGCCGCAACAGATTTTTGTTTTTCAAAAAACTTATGACTCTCCACATGAAAATCTTTTTCGAAAGCAGATTCTCTTCCAAAAGCTTTAATGACCCTGAGGCCAGACGCTAAATCGAAAGCCTTAGCGCTCAATTCCCCTTGCTGATCCTGAATTCCTTCGTAAAGCTTCGACCAACGATCACTCCAGATCACCATGACGATTACAATCAAAACCAAAGGCGGAAAAATCAGAATCGTCAGCTGAGGGGCGATCATCAAAAGCACGAGCGGCAAAAGAATAAAACAGATGATCGTATCCATGACGGCAAGAGTTCCAAAACTGATGGTCATCCGAAGATTCTCAGCATCTTCAGAAATGGCAGCAATCAAGTCCCCGATCTTACGGCTTCGTAAAGCCTGCCAATCTAAACTCACCAGATGATCAAAAATTTTTTGGCGAATGGCGCGAATATTCGGAAAGACTTGCCAAACCATATTTGCGCGCCAGTAATAGCGGCCAATCACTCCTAGCGCAGCTAACGATATAAAAATTGAAATCAAAGTAAAAAGAAATGCGCTCGGAGGCATTAACCAGAGCGAATCAGGAATATAAATTGGAGCCTCTTGCCCTTCAATTTTATGAATTCCG
Source organism: Bdellovibrionota bacterium (assembly GCA_044351695.1). Lineage (GTDB taxonomy): Bacteria > Bdellovibrionota > UBA2394 > UBA2394 > UBA2394 > JBILFF01. The sequence goes on along the minus strand of JBILFF010000002.1, from coordinate 28,875 downwards.
GCCTTAATCAGCAGCGGTGCTGCAAGCCCAATCAGATCCACCACGACGAGAGCCAAGGCGCCCCATGCAAAATACCATCGATTCAAATAAATCTGATGACGATGCGATACTGATGATGCGTGTTTTAAACTACGCAGAGTTTTTTACTTCGACCACGCGTCGTGGCTCAGAAGTACCCCCTCTTGAATATCGGCTCGAGTGATCTCGACCCGATCAATTCCCAGCTCCTCCATAAAACCAGCAACTAAAATAAGGTTTGTCACCTCGGTCGAAGCGTAATCTCCGCCGATCTCTTGATCTGTTTTACCCGCCTGCTTGGGAAGAATTCGTTGAATATCCCGGAGTCGATAAGACTTCTTTTTTCCTGTTTGCCCCGCAATACTAAAACGGTGGACACCACCAATTCCGACCACTCGCACTCCCGGCTCAGCTAGCTTGAACTTCATATCAGCGCTCATCTTTTTTGCGAGTGATCGAGACAATAAAAGAGCCGGCGCAGCCCTCTCCTCGCCTAGGGGATTCGGGGATTTTACTTTCTTCGGATTCTTTTTGTGAACTTCACGAATCACTCGCTCTTTGAATCCCACAGAGGCGACATCTTTTAAATCCATCAAGAAAACATCACCTCTTTTTGAGATAAACTGCTGGGTAGATGCTCCAATATCCCACACCACCAGTGCAGAAGCTTCTAAGTTTTGCGAGGCTCGCACGCTCTCAAATCCATATCGCCCCTCGAGCTCTTGGGTAACAATGCGAAAGGAGAAACCAAACTTATTCTGAAGTTGAGAGCGAAAAGAATTAGCATTTACAGCCTTGCGAAAAACTCCCGTCATAATGGCGATCGTTTTTTTGGGCTCATAAACTTTGGCCTGCGAATAAAGCTCTGCGATGGCCTTCTTTCCCGCAGCCCGTACTGCACTGCTCAAAACACCTTTTGGAGAAGCCGAATGATCGGAAGCAAAGTCGACTGCCCGGGCTTGCTCAAAAACGACTCGCAAAATCTTGCTTTCACAGAAATTCACATCGGCCAGCTTCAGTTTAGTACTTCCTGAACCCACATCAAAAATCGCGCGGCGCTCCACACAGGGGTTTGGCTGAGGGGCCTTGGTGGAGCATGCTGTAAGCCCCAAAACGAGGACCACAAACAAAAACTGAGGCATTCTTAATAAAGCCTTAATGAATCGGGGCGTCATATAGCTCCTTCTAAACCAATTATTGTCGAAATTCCTGTATTCGTTAGGCACCGTCATTTGTTACTCAATTTGAGCGCGAAGGAACAGGTGCAGATTTTAGTTTCTTCAGGACCAAGCCCCCGTTTTTTTGGGCGTGTTGCAGGCCCGGGGATCAGTGTCGTTTCAATGTTTTTATTTTTCTTATGGAGTGGGATCCTTTTTGCAGAAGCCTCGGCATCGAGCGAGGCTCCCAGACTCCGCAGTAAAGCCTACCAAATCAGTGAGATTTACAACCGGAGCTCACCTGAGACATCCGATTACGAGCCGCTTAAGAATTTTTTGGTTTTAAAGCTTCTTTCTGCCTCAGATCAGAAGATTCTCGAAAAGCTAGGACTTGAGATTCGCAGTCTATCGACGGCCCTCGCTCAAATGCAGTGGGCTCTGGATTCTGCCCCGTCCCCGGAGTCTCTCAGTCGTCAAGAACGTGATTTTTGGGATATTCAAAAGCTTCACTACCAGGAGGCTCAAAATCTTTTTGCACGAGAAGCCACCCCGGAGGCTCTTTTAGAAAAAATGCGGATCTCGGGAGAGCTCGCAGAACAAGAGCGCGATGAACTTTTGGGGGTGCTCAAACGCTATTCGGAGGATGCCGAAAAAGTGGCGAGCGAAATTTGGGAAATCCGAACACGGGCGCTAGATTATGGGCGCCAAAAAGAAGCTGAAATGTCTAAAGAGGAGTTCGCCAGAGCTTTAGATAAAAATCAACTCTGGGTCGCAGACACGCAAGGCCGAGCCGAACTGAATTCGATCGATGGAGTAAAAATGATACGCGTGCTTCATCCAGCTCTTCGCGAGGCTATTCGGTTTCGTTCTTCGACGAAAATCAATCCCAAATCTCATCACGATCACAAGTACATTGCCGCTCAACACCAAAAAGCAGGTAAAGATAGCGGCGACCTTCAGCGAGGTCGGGATGTGATCGATTGCTGGGTGAGCAACGGCGTAGAGAAGGAGCGAGTCAAACAAGTTCGATTTTATCCGCGCCCACATCCCTGGAAAAACTATCGTCAGTATCGAGAAGACTCGCTTCTGTTTCTGTCATCGAAATTCAGCCTCGACGCTGTGAAGTGGGGGCTGGTGATGGGATTTTTACAGGCAGTGACTCTGGCAGGAATGGATGCCCTGATGCACCTCACAGGCGTCGACAACCGAGACTATCGCTGGGAGCTTTATTTGTTTACCTGGGGCTTCTCGACTTTTTGGGGCTTCTTTCAACCTCAGCTTGGCAAATTCACTAACGATCCATTTTTTTCTAAGACAGAAAAAAATCTCAGACGTTCTGTCACGACAGGCTTGACCTATAACATTCCGGCTTATCTCGCCACTTATGGAATGATGGCATTTGATCTCACCTCACCTTCGGGCTGGATCAACTGGGCGAAGCTTGCCATCAACATCACTCTTTCTAATCTAGTCAAAGACCAGATGGAAAAACCCACCGAAGTAGATGAACGACTTCGACTCAACACCGGTGAATTTGTGGTGATGGTGCCCTCGCGTTATGTGCCAGGCCAAGCGCTTAGCGACAATCTAATTCCTTTTGTGGTTTCGGACAAAAAGCGTGATTTTGACCGTCGAGTGATTTCTTTAAAAACGTTCACTTATCGGCTGGCCGACATCACCGATCTGAGGATCCGAATACCGATGATCGACTTCGATTTGCCGATCGGAAAAATCATGTTTTGGTCGGCTTACCCTTACTATCAATGGAAGGCTGTTAAACATGCCGAAGCGATGGGCTCAGATCTCGCACCCATTCTTCGTGCTAAGTGGGAGGCCCCCCTCAGCCATCGAATGCCGATCCTCAATCAGATTCATAAACCCTTTTTGTTTAAATACATTATTCCGATTATTCCCGCGGGATCTCTAGGCGCCTCTGCCATCCGTGGGGTAAAGAGGGCCGTGATTCCACCAGTCAAAGTGAGCTTAGAGCTCATCAATCGCAGCCTCTTTACAGATCAAAAAGACGAGCATGGAGAGCTCAAGCGAGTCGGTAGGCTTCGAGCCCTGGGCCAAAGCCTGAAGTCCTCTTGTCGGGGAGCGTTAGCTCAAATCTCAAGAACTATAAATTCCGAGCCGAAACGCCCGCTGTTCTAGGAGAAAATGGACAATTAGCCATGAGATTGGTAGCTAGAAATGTTTGGCCTAAACAAAGTGAGTTTAATTTAATGGGACGTGCCTTAATCATTTTAATTTTATCGCTCAGCGCTCTCGGGCCACAGGCAGTTTTTTCAGAGGCCGCCGATGAACTGCCTTCGCTCGTCCAGAGCGACACGCGATGGACTTTTGAGCAGCCCGAAAAAAGCCCGATTCGCGCCCAGCTCACCCGAGGCTTAGAGGGCAATCGAGGTTTTGCTAAGTTAGAGTTAATCGGTCAGATTAGGCAAAAGCTTGTAGCAGTACTTCGATTTGACCAACTTAGTTTAGTTAGCGGACGATCGACGAGCTGTGGTGAGCTGGTCAAAGAAGGGGTGGCGACTTCTTTAGGGCAGCAGTTTATCTTTCACAGCGACCTTATCGTAGATCGAGTCAACGAGACCAGCATCACGAACATTTCTTTGGCGATCTACTTGGAGTCGGACTGGATCAATCTGGGTTCCGAGAAGGCGACACCCATTCATCAGCTGAGTTTTGAGCCTTTGATGGTCTTTGACGTCGAAAATTTATCGGCCTTGAAATTCGTATCGGGCCATTCTCTTGATCTTTCGAAACTCTCTCGCAGGTTGATCGTAGTCCGAGGTGGCGAAGAGGCTAGCCTACCGATGATCCCCGGTCGTCAGCTTCTGCACGTTATACGAGGGGTAGTACAAATGACGCGCGAGGGGATGGCTCCAGTAAATATTGGACGCTCAGAGATTCGAACCTTACGACCAAAGAGTCTTGAAGATAGCACCGCTCCTTTTGCGGCTAGCGCGGTTGTTTTGGGTTCCGATACTGGCGAGGATCCATGCAAGACAAAATTGCGAGCTCTGGGAGATGCGCAAATCGCTGTTTATCCGGTAGCACCAAACATTCCAGCATCTCAGTAAACTTGAACCTCTCAGCAGTCTTAAAGAGCCGAAAAAATACCAGCAACACAGGCAGTCATATTAGTGGCCAGCATTCCTCCAATCATTGCGCGAATGCCAAACTTAGCAAGATCTTTTCGGCGCTCTGGCACCAAAGCCCCGATGCCACCAATTTGAATGGCGACAGAAGCAAAATTGGCAAAACCACAAAGAGCAAAGGTCGCAATCATTGTTGTTCGAGGAGAAAGCTCGGATTGAATTTTTGCTAACTCCATATAGGCCACAAATTCATTTAAAAACATTTTTTGGCCAAGCAATTGAGCAAGTGCAGAGACGTCATCGAAAGGAACCCCCATGACTGCAGCCACAGGCCAAAAGATCCATCCCAAAACTCGCTCTACTGAAACAGGCAAACCATAAACCTCTGGAAGCAGCCCTAAGATAAAATTACAAAGTGCGGCCAGAGCCACAAAAGCAATCAGCATCGCGGCTACATTCACAGCAAGCTTGAGCCCCTCGCCTGCTCCACGACAGGCCGCATCTAAAAAATTGCTATCTTGCTTTTTGATTTCAAGCTTCACCACCCCTTTGGTCGGCGACTCTTCGGTCTCAGGCAGGATACATTTTGCAATCAGAAGTGCAGCAGGTGCGCCCATGATCGAGGCAGCAAGCAAGTAGCCCGCATCCATACCAAACCCTATATAGGCCGCCAAAGTTCCTCCGCTCACCGTGGCCATTCCGGCAATCATCATGGCTAAGATCTCTGACTGAGTCATCGTTGGAATGTACGGTCGAATCACCAGCGGCGCCTCTGTTTGTCCTAAAAAAACCTCAGCGCTTGCAGTCAGACTCTCGGAACCCGAGGTATTCATTAATCGCACCATCACCCAGGCCATCCCCCTCACTATTCTTTGCATAATTCCGAAATGAAAAAGAATCGCAAGAACCGCAGAAACAAAAATGATCGGAGGCAAAACATTCAAAGCAAAGCTCTCTTTGGTAAAAAGGCTGCCAAAAACCATCTTCGCTCCGGCATCTGAAAAGCCGATGATCTTTTCGAAAAAAGATCGAGCGCCATTAAACAACCCCCGGCCTATCTCTGTCTGCAAAACAAAGAAACCGAGAACCAATTGAAGTCCGAGACCAGACAACACAACTCGCCAGGGAAATTTATTTTTATGACTGGAAATGAGCCATGCTAAAAAAACCATCGTGAGAAGACCCAAGAAACTGATGATGTTTAACATGTGATGGCAGTAGCAGTGCCGATAAAGACTGATCAATTTTAATTGTGATTTTTTAGATACGCCCGAGAGAGGCTAGATGCTTAAGATGAGTGATCATGGCCTCTAATTTCTGCTTTTCTTCTTCAAAAAACTTTACGCCGTAAACATAAACCCCTCCCGAGAGCTGATTGACGGGCAATATATAAATTAAATTACCTTTCACTCGATGAAAGACTGGTTTTTCTGTTTTTGGATCCACCTCAAAAAGATCACAAATAACCTCTTGGGGAGGTGCAAGCTCCAAAGTCGTTGCCTGTTGATTAAATGGACTTTCACCGTAAAACGCACAACCTCCCAGGCTCAAACTCGACAGACGCATTTTGACCGAACTGCCCTGCAAGCTGCCACCGTATTGAGAGGCATGCGAAACATCGAAGCGTGGGTGCCGACGAGCATCAGACGACATCTTTTTTTATTTTACCTCATGGAAGGGACGCAGCTTAACAGACTGAATTTCTTTAGGAAATTCGACTACAAATCGCGTGGCCGGCGATGAAGTGTCTAACCAAAGCCTTCCGCCGTGCTCCTTGACGATCCGAAGAGCAATGCTCAGGCCCAAGCCCGTTCCTTTGCCTGGATCTTTTGTGGTGAAGAAGGGCAGCATGATTTGGTCTCGAATCTCGGGAGCAACGCCCGGCCCACTATCGACAATGGCCAGCTCTTGGGTCTCAGCGCGCGCTCGAATTTCTACTCTGATCCATTTTGCGCCCTGAGATCGAGTAGCTGCTTCGATCGCATTGGTAAGCAAATAAACACACATCTGTGAAATTTGTGAGGGTTTCGCTCGAATTTCTAAGCTCTCCTGTTGAACATCGATTTGTAAGTCGATGCCCTCAGACTGTGCTCTTGAGCGGAAGATCTGAAGCGTCCCCTCAATCGGGTCTCTTAAATGAATCGTTTCGAAAGTCTCCTCCTCACCATCTCTAGACAGCATCCGCAAACTCCCCACAATCTTTCCAATTCTAAGTGCGGTCTTTTGAATTTTTTCTGAGATCTCAGCGATCTTCGTGTGGGGCAGGACTGCCTGAGGATCCGAAGCGAGTCTAGCAAGTTTTTGAGTGTAACCCATGATGATCGCTAAAGGATTGTTGATTTCATGAGCGATTCCACCCGCCAGGGTCCCGATGCTTTCGAGACGCGAGTTCTTAAAGAGCTCGATTTGACGTTCGGCCTGCTTTCGCTGCTCTGCCTTAAGGAGTGAATTATCCTCAAGGCGCAGCATCCAACTCACCTCGTCATGAGCGATAAAACTGGCCGTCAGCAGAGCAGTCTTTTCTTGAGATCCAATATGAATCGAAACTTCTGTGGGCGGATGCTCGGACTCTTGACGAAACGGATCTAACACTGCGGATAAAAAAAGTTTTCGATGAGAAACAAAATTTTCAACGACTTGTCCCACCAGCTCTGCTTCCGATCGATCTAACAGCTCGCACGCCTTGTGATTCAAATGAACAATCAGGAGCTCGCGATCCAGCAAAAGAATAGGCTCTTTCATGCCATTGATAAGATCTGCCGCCGGAACTCCCTGAATCACACTTTATTGTAACTCCTAAAAACTGCCGATATGGTGCGTTAGATTGATCGATTTTTCTGAAAATATCTCGTTAAAAGTCGATACTCTTGACGCAGCTCTTTTCTTACGTCGTCACTTAAGTTTGGAAAGATTTCATGTTGCTTAGGCGGGCTCACCCAGCTCGGAAGCACTTTCTGAGGATCCTCTTTGATGGAGCTTCGCACCACCCTGAGGACGCAAGAAAAATCGAGTTCCGAAATCCACTCTCGATTTAAAAAATGAGCGGCGAGACCTAAAGAACTCAAGAAAGTCTGATGACCTTGGATCGGCCGATGCGCGTAAACCACATGAACGAAGCTGTGAATCGTGGTCTTGAGTTTGAGCTGTCTGATGGCCGAAAAGACGGCGGGATCACTCTCGCCATTGTCGCCCACGAGAATGATTTCATGGTCCAAGTAGTCTCGAATCAAAGCCTCAATGGCTCGCATCTTGAATTCAAAAGAGGGGCCCTCGTCGCGGCCCATGTATGGACCAATCGGAAAGCCACTACGAATGAGAAACAGACTTGAAAACCACTGAAATTTAGAAATCGCTCCCGTCACGTAGGCCACCCGACGATGCCCATCGCGATCGATACAAGCCCAGCGCGCTGATCGCTCACGCGACTCGGGCTCAAGAGAGCCCAACGCAAATCCTCGGTAGAGCTCAGGCATTCCCACAAAAAAATTGCGTGAGCGCATTCCCTTTTTGAGCATCTCGGCTTTAGAGTGCCGATGCGTGCGCTTGAGTGTGTCGTCGATATCAGAGATGAGGAGAAGTTTAGTGGTCATACTTTTAGTGTACTAGGCAGGGCTTTAGACCACGCTAAACAAATGACTGATAGTTTGGGAAACAAAATCAGCAGCTCGCGCGCAGAAAGATTCATATCGCTCAGTGAGCCTCTAGAGCTAAAATGACTTAATGTCCTCTGAACTCCTACTTACCACGCAAGCTGATTTTCAAAGGGGACTTCTTAAGCAAATCTCTCTTGCTCAAACGAAGCTCCAGATCGAGTTTTATATTTTTTCGCCGGGAGAGTTTGGCGATTTGATTGTGGAAGAACTTCTCAAGGCGGCCAAGCGCGGCGTTCAGATTGAAATACTCATTGATGCGATTGGCTCGCCAGAATTTGAGACTCGCTATGGCAGTCGATTAAAAATGGCGAGTATAAGCTTCAGACTCTTTAACCGAGTCAATAAAGCCATTAACCGCGTCTTTAAAGGGCGACTCTCTATCACCCGAGTCATCAGTATTCTAAACCGCCGCAATCATCGAAAAATTATTCTTCGCGATGGCCAAGAGGCCATCGTCGGTAGCTTTAATATAGACGACCGCAACTCGCCTGAAATTTATGGCAAAGATGCTTGGCGCGATATCGCGGTGCAATTCGTAGACGCAGATACACCTATTCTCTCGGAGGCCATGCGCGATTTGTATCGCCGACGCCCGTTTCACTGGTGGCGTCGGCGATGGACCCGTTGCTTGATTAACCAGGGGCCCGGCAGCTCCTTGCAATTCAATCGAATTCTTAAAAAACGCCTCCAAGAAGCTCAAAAGAGAATTTGGATTCAGAATCCCTACTTTATTCCTATTCGACCCGTTCTCGATATTTTGATCGCTCAAGCACGACGAGGTATTGATATTCGAGTGATCGTTCCACGACGAAACGACATCTTTTTTATTCGATGGCTCAGCTACTACTACTTTCGATATTTGATGAAAGCCGGAATTCAGGTCTTTGAATATCTACCCTCCTTCTCGCATCAAAAAATTCTTCAAGTCGATGATCGCGCCTTTATTGGGAGCATCAACTTTAATCATCGAAGCTTTTTGCATGATCGCGAAATCGAAGTCGAAATCTTTGACCTCAAAAACCGCGCACTTCTTGAGACACGATTTTTAGAAGAACTTCAGGAGTCTCGAAAGCTTGAGCTTCCGCATCTATCGGAGCTTAGTTTTTTTGAACGAATCATGAGCCGAGTCTTTTTGTTGATGCGCTACTTTTCTTAGTCAGAGCCGCGAGGGTCTTACTGAAACTCGAGATCCCCACAAACCGCGGCCGTCATCTCAAAGTCCGCCGCCTCTTGATTTTTAGAACGATTGTAAAAGTCGACCGGAATCGTTTTTTGACATTCAAGCCCCTTCAAGTGATTCAAGAAAAGCGAATGGCCGGCACCATTCGGTAATTCCATGAGTCGAAACACCTCGCTCTCGAAAGTCAAAATGGGCCAGAGAACCGTATAACTACGCTCGACCGATTGAAATCGTTCTAAGCCCTCAACATACTCAGAGTCTGTGTAGGCGACTGAGCGCTTCTGATAATCAGGATTCAAGTTTAAGTCTTTTTCAAAGATCACCAGTGGAGCACCCGATGCTTCGATTGGGCTGGGCATGCGTTCAAATCGATACAGGAGTGCCGAGCGTGATCCCTGCGGCACTAACCATTTATCGCTCGAAACTGTGCTCAAGTCCTTTCGACTGAGTTTAGATTCGTAAACTAATTTGAAAGGTCCCATCGATTTAAGATCCGCTGGAGTGGGCTCCACCTCGCGAGGAATCATCACCCAGCCGAATAACTCAAGCGGCATGGATTCCGAAATCTTGTCTTGAAAGGAAGGAATGACGACTTTACCGTTTTGATGAAACCCTAAGATTGGAAATTTTTTGTTCGTCTTGGGTTGTGCCGCCAAACTACCACTTAAAAAGCTTATGCCCACAAAGCACAGGATTAAACTCCTCACACTACGGCTCATGGCTCTCATTGTAATCTGTGCGCCGAGCTACGTCATCGCCTCCTAAAAAGGCGATAATAACGATTTTGCCCAATGACCTTAAAATCATTCTTCCAACGGCTTGTCTGAGGCTGAAAATCATGACTCGCCGCCCCCAACATTAAAACAGATCCCGGCCTTAGAATGCGATGGAGCTCTTGCAAAATTTCAAGCACCTCGAGCCGCGAATCTGCAGAGGCCGAATTCTTCAACTCAAAGCCGGCAATGTGAACCACCCCAGCAATACCCGGCTTCATAGACTTCAAAAATGAAAGGGCAGAATCCTTGAAAAACAAGCTTCTAAAACCGGTCCGACTTTCATCTAACTGAAACTCCGCTCGGCGAATCTCGGACGTCTTCAGATTTTGGTCGACTCCAAGATAAAATGCAGCCTCAAACTCCTCTGCAAGCAGTCGAGGCACCACTGATTTCTCGATTCGCCCAGAGCCCAGGTCTATAAAAACTCGCCCCCGCAAATGCTTGCGCAGCAACCGCCCCAAGGGAGTGAGTCCGTTTCTTCGATATTCTTGCCAGATATCCGCATGAACTCGAACGTTCGAAGCCTCTCGCTCTAGGACCTCCGACAGATCGGGAAAGCCCGCTAAGTAGTACTCATCCCCATAGTCCCAACCCGTTTGAATACACGAGGGTAAAAGCCAGTCTGAATACAGATGACTCTCTCCTTGATCAAAAAAATGGGGGCTCTCTACTCCCTCCTGGTGAGACAGATGGGTTCGATAAAGCAAATTGAAATCACGCAGGTCGCCAGGCACCGCCATCGACACGTCGTGCTTGCGAAAAAAAGCAAAAACCAAAACCGCACTCAAAAGAATTCCCCCGACTAAGCCGATTCCCCAAAATATCGAGCCTGCTCCGTGGTGTGACTGTGAAAACTGCCAAACTCCCACGGGAAGAGAGACGACGGCCATACACAGTGCTGCCCAGGCGATGGCTCGCCAGTGAGTTAAAGAAAGAGATCGACGAATCCAAACAAAACCCAGAGACGCTGTGATGGCACCAAAACTCGCCCCACACAAAAGCAAACAGCCCGTGTGGCCTGCAATGAGAGTGTAAAACTCGACGATGTAAGAGAAAAAATGGACGCCTGGGAGTTGGTGATCAAGAAAAGCAAAATGCGGACAGAGAACCAACTGAGTCGAGCATCCCAAAACTGAAACGATCAAAATTTTTGACAAAACCAACCTTGACCAAAATCCCCGAACCTCCATGCGAGCTTGAGGTTGAAAAAACAAAAAGACTCCCGCCCCAAAAGCGACAGACCAAAGAATCGAAACCATAAGAAACGAATCAGGCCGATCTTGCCAGACCCGGCCGACCACGAAAAAGAGAAACGCCAGGCCAAGTGCTAAAGCCCCAAGACCCGTTAAACCTGGTCGCAGCTTTGAGCTTCGCTCCTCTTCGACAGCCCTTAAAATACTCGCTCGCACATCACTCATGAATTCTTCCACTTTCTTCGCAAAATCTGTCTCGCTCTAAACAAATCCTGTCGCACAGCTCCCGATGAAATTTCTAAAATCTTTGAAATCTCCTCTGCACTTAGCTCCTCAAAGTCGCTCAGCAGTAGAACCTCACGCTGTCGTGGGCTCAGCTCTTTTAGCAGCTTAGAGAGCTGAAGCAGATCTTGCTTAAGACTCAGTAGAGCGTCTGAACCCAGACTCGAGGCCTCAGTCACCTCCCAATCGCCCTCGTCTTCATCAAAGTTCAATTTGCGGTAGCGATCATAAAGACTGTTCCAAGCGATCGCAAAAAACCATGCGGAGAAGCGTTTCTGAGGATTGAACTGTTTTCGAGCTTGATGAATCTTTAGCCAGACCACTTGAAAAACATCTTCTTGCTCCGACCAAAGCCCGCCACTCATGCGCAGCGATAAAAAATGCCGAAGCTTAGTCTCGTATCGATCAAACAAGATTCTGAAAGCCTCTTTGGATCCCATTGCATATTCTTGCATTAAGACCTCGTCTGACTTTTGACTCTCTGCACTCTGAGACACTCCTTAAAACTATTACGGAATTTATCGAAAAAAGTTACTGAAGAATGCAAAAAACCCAGAGAAATCAGGAGCTTTAAAAAATTGAAGATGGGGCCTGTTTTTCGTGTAACAAATTTAGGGCTCATACGTTTTATTGGTTAGTGAGAACCTAAATCCACTGAACGAAAGGAACTTTAAATGAAAAAACTATGGATCTGCCTTATTGCGACACCCCTGATCAGCATCGCCAGCTTGCCAGCATGGGCAAAGGAAATTCAGATGAAAGTCTACGGAATGACCTGCGAGCTTTGTGCAAAAGGCATCGAAAAGACTTTTAAGAAAGAGCCGGGGGTCACCGACGTAAAAGTAGATCTCGACAATAAAATAGTGGTCGTGAGCACTTCCACTGGAGTCGAGATCCCAGACGAGCGCCTAAAAAAACTCATCACGGATGCTGGATATGAACTCAAAGAAGTAAAAAGAGACGGCAAGTGAAGATGAACCGAGCAGTCTCGTATATCAACCTCTTAGGATCAAGCAGCACTCTGATCTGCTGTGCGATTCCCAGCCTCCTGGTGAGCGTCGGTGCCGGGGCGAGCCTGGCGAGCTTGCTCGGTTACTTTCCTCAAATTGTTTGGCTATCTGAGCATAAATTTTGGCTGTTTGGCTGCTCAGCAAGCATCCTTTTGCTGAGCGGCCTGTTACTGTGGAGAGCGAGGGCTCAAGCCTGCCCGCTTGATCCCGCTCTTCAATCAGCCTGCCGAGAGACTCGAAGCTGGTCGGGGCCGCTGTACATGATTTCTCTCGGCCTCTTTCTCCTAGGCTTTTTTCTCAGCTTTGTTTTACCTTCACTCGTTTAAAAGCATTGCCTCTCAAGCTGACGACGCACTCGAACACTAAAATCTGATAAAATGGCGCGACTATTTTTTGGGAATGGCTACCCAAGTGCTGCACCAGCCTTTAGCCTTGACGAGCTTGCCCGGAAAGAGCGTGCATGAGCCGCGGTCTGGCCCCACCGCCTTGTAAAGATTGCAATTTGAGCAAATATTCCCGGCCTTCCAAGTGGGCCACTTCTTAGCATCCACTTTGGTCGCTTCTTCAGCATAACCCAAAGTCTTCGCCAACTGCTCATTAGGATTGAGTAGAGTTTGTGCGATTACTTTTCGAGCACTAGCGACCAAAGCCAACGATGCTCCCACCAAACCAAAAATAAAGCCTCTTCTCTTTAAATGATGATCTTGAAAATATACCTTCAGATTTTTTGACTCCCTATTTTTCATGACGAATCTCCTTTCACTTTTCATCCTTAGATTAAACCGATTAATCAAAATACGAAGATATTTTAATCTTATCTTTGAACACTTCTGGCCTTCGGCTACCAAGACTTATGGACTGGAAGCTTTTTATTGGAACCTTCATGACTATTTTTATTGCCGAAATGGGAGATAAAACTCAGTTCGCAGCGCTTGCGGCCTCGGCCGACTCCAAGGGTGCCATCGAGGTGCTCGGAGCTGTGATCTTGGCGCTCGCGTTAGCAGGCACGATCGGTTTTTATGCCGGCCAAGTCATGTCTCATCATCTTCGACCCGACATGATTAAATATTTATCGGGCGGACTCTTTATTGCCATGGGCATCTGGATCTTACTGCGCCCTTAAGTAACTGACCCCGCTAAATACAGCTTTCATGGGGATACTCTCATGAATGAGAATATCGACAAAAAATGGAGGTTCATCGCCTCCTCGAGACTCTGCTAGCCACGGGTGAATGCTCACAAATCGAAGATCAAGCACTCGCAGGTTTTGCTCGACGGATGGGGGAGATGCTTGCTCTGCTAACGCAGGGAACCGATTGAACCAAAAATAAGTTTTAAAAAAAGGGATCACCCTCTGCCATTCCGCCTGAGTTTCAATCGAAAGCTTTTCAAAACTTTTAGGCGGCGTTTGAGCGCCTCCAAAACTCTGGCCCCATACTTGATACTGAGTCTCTCGCTCTTGAATGATCTTCCAATACCAGGGACTAAAGGCATCGGGCAGAAGAGAAACCTTCTCCACAGCGCCATCCTGAGCCTCGATTTTTGACTGCATCCATTCGCGAGCCCCGAAGCATAGTAACGGATATAATAAACAAACCGATAAACCGATTTTTCCGATCCATCGTCTGGGTTGACCCGGAAGACCTCCTAAGACCGAGGCAGTGAGTAAACTCATCATCCAAAAAGGATCCACAATAAAAACAAGATCCCAAGCGAAGCGGTGATCACTCAGAGGATAGAGAATCTGCGTTCCATATGAGTTTACCAAATCAAAGACCAGATGAAGACCGCACAAGCCCAAAATGATCGCATAAGAATCTCGAGCCTTCAGGTGCTCAAACAAGCTTTTTCCCAAAATCCACAACACCGCTGCTAGTATCGGCGCAAAAAAAATCGAGTGGGTGATCGCTCGACGATATAAAAGAGTCGCTTCAGGACCCAGATAGGTAAAAACGATATCAATGTCTGGAGACATCGCACAGAGAGCGCAAAATGGCCCGATCAGCCTACTTTTCCAACGCGAAGATCGGTCCAGCAAAGCCGCCGGAGATCGAGGGATCAGATGAGAAACGGCCCAGCCCGAAACCGCATGTGTAATGGGATCCATTCTCGTATGCTAGGGCTTTGTGCTTGCTGGGCGCTAGCGGAATTTCACTGCGAGGACGGCAAGCCGTTACCCTAAACCGCAATCGCTTGAGACGCATCGAGATCGCTCTTCCAAGCTCTCAAGTCGTCTAGGGCTCTTTGCGATCGCTTTTGGTTCACCCACATCTTCATCGACATGCCTTTAGGCATTTTCTCAGTCTTATCGATTTGAATCGGCGGCAAGAGTCCGAAATTAAAATTCATCGGCTGAAAGTACTTGGGATCCGAATTTGTAATGAATCGAACGAGACTTCGTATCGCTGAAGTCTCGGGCATCGCGGGATATCTTAAAATCTGAAGCGCAGCGTAATGACCGGTGGCCAGCGCTTCGGTATAACCCTCGCTGCCCGTAATTTGCCCCGCAAAAAACAAATCTGCTCTATTTTTAAATTCTAAACGATCATTTAAGTGCTGCGGAGAATTAATAAAAGTATTTCGATGCATTACTCCAAAACGAACAAATTGAGCATTCTGCATTCCAGGCAACTTTTTGAATACCCTCTCTTGTTCAGGCCACTTCATTCGAGTTTGAAAGGCCACCATGCTCAGCAACTCGCCAGCAGCTTTTTCTCTTCGAAATTGAATGACGGCATAAACGCCTTTCTTCGCTGAATGAATGCCAAATCCATTCGGCTTCATGCAGGAGCAAGCCATCACTTCTTCTCCGCGCGAAGCCAGCACCTCAATGGGCAAGCAGCCTTCGAAAAACTTCATTTTTTCTTCGGGCAAATGTCCTTCAAACTTCTCAGCCGCTAAAAGATCTGCCCGAAGTTCGAGGTATTGCTCTCGTGTCAGTGGAAGATTTAAGTAATCATCTCCCTCTTGATTTCTTGAGGCCCAAAAAAACTTTGAGAGATCAAGTGAGTCCAAAGTCACGACTGGAGAGGTCGCATCGTAGAAAAACAAACCCTGATCGTTGCAATGCCTCAGAACATCTTGAATCAGAGCCTCAGAAGTGAGAGGTCCTGTCGCAATCAAACAAGGCGCGCCCTCGATCACAGCATTAAGCGGCTCACGACGCCACTCAATCAGTGGCTCGGACTCAATCGCTTGAGTCACTGCCGCCGATAGTTTTTCACGATCGACAGATAAAGCTTTTCCACCAGGCACCCGGCTCTCCATGGCGGCCCGCAGCACCGGACTGCCTAAATCAAATAGTTCTCTTTTAAGCAAGCCCGCTCCGGAGCTAAGCTCAAGTGATTTAAAGGAGTTGCTGCAAACCAATTCAGCTGCCCCCGGGAGTTTATGGGCCGGAGAAAAAATCTTGGGCTTTTGTTCGTACAAGATGACTTTGCGCCCAGCTCTTGCCAAAACCAGAGCTGCCTCAGAACCCGCCAGACCCGCGCCTGCAACAATCACAGCCTCATTTTTAAACATATGCCCCCTTAGCGACCTACGAAGTAAAAATCAATCAAGGCTCAGAGGAGTGTTTGACACTCATCTTTGAGGTTTAACGAACATCTGCTAGCTAGTCAGAGCTATGTTTAGACAAGGCCGCACGTGGCTTTTTATCTCGGCGATTCTTGTACTAGCTCAACCTGAGATCGGCTTATCGCACGACAATCCTTATCTTCTGCAGTCCGAGCGAATCTTGAGCTTTTTAAAAGATCCGAGCTTAGAAAAGTCGAATTGCTTTGAGCAACTCGTGAGAATGTATGACGATCTCAGCGTTCTTCAAGTGGCCAATCCGATAGCCACTCCAGATCGGCCAAAGTTCGCCCAGCGGCTCCGTAGAAAAGCAAGAAATGATCGCCCCTCTTTTGGTTACTCTGTTTACGATGGCTTCAGTGAAAACAATCCCGGCGTCTTTCCGGCTCTTGTTGCAGAAAATCTGTATTTGGCGTCACTCCATTTTTCAAAGCATCTTCGAATATGGCACGCAAAAGGTCTCTTGAGCCTCGACGATAAAACAACGATTGCGAGTCTTCGCAGAGTGATTCACATGGCCATTGCGGAGTCTCTATTTTATCAGACCGTGATCGTCCCAAAAATCCGAGACGGTAGTATTTTTGGTTATCGGGGTTTTCCTCACGACCGAGGAGAGCCTATCGTTTTTTACAATCGAGATTTGATTCCTAGTTTCTCGATGAAAGATAAGAGAGGCTATCCGATCGTCGAGGCTGAACTCCCCGACACGCTCGCTGCTCTGACGAGATCGAATCCTAACATTCGAGCAGTGTCATCTCTCATAGCCACCGTGCCCGGCGGCGAGGGTTTTCTTGCAGATTCCGTGTTTGCTCATGCCACACTCCTTTATCGGGTAAAGTCTGCCGCAGAGTTTAGACGAAGATTTCCGCATATCGCCCGAACGCAATACACTCCCTCGGGGGAACTAGATCTCTCTGGTGGGGAGTTCGTCCGCCCTGAGTCTTATATTGAAAGCGGCACGCAGATTCGTCGACATCATGGAACCATGCACTTGTTGGCAGACAAGTATGCTTACATTGAATTTGTAGATTGGGAGAAAACTCTTGCTGATTTTACAGACTGGAAAGATCTTTCATTGAAGGACATGAGGATTTTGGATGACGGAATCACGCCGATTCTGGATCTCATCGAGGCTGAAGCCGCCAAAAATACTTTTATTCGTTACGATTCAAGATTCAATGGAGACGAAAGAGATGATCCGCTAAGTCAGTACTGCTCGGGCTTGGTGAGAACTTGTGTTCGCCATGGAATAAAAGACCCGAGATTTCAACCCCTACTCACCGAGGAAATCCAACTTTGGAAACAATTTCATGACTCTACTCAAATCAAGTATGGGCAAAAAATTTTTTCGCCGAGTGGTTTGCTTGGTCCAGAAGCCGTGCCTTTGGTTTTTGGTGTAGAGCCAGTAAAAGCTCACGAAGCCAATCTTTCAAATGCGGCCCTCACAGCCCTGCTTGGATTTCTTATACAGGACGGATACGAAGTTAATCGCCGGCGGCAAGCTCAAGTCGCTTGGGTTGTAGCGACCATCGCACGAAACTTTGCCATTCCCCTGAGGGCGCGCATGCGAGATCTACCCCCTTATCGAGCAAGCGATTGGCAACGCTGGCTGCCGATCCCAGGATTGCTCAGTTTTCTTCAAGAAAATTCGAGCAACGACATCAGTCCTGAGGTGGCTAGCTTTAACTTACTGCTCGATGCAGCGGCACAACACCTTTATCGACGACTGAAAGACAAAGAAATCGTGGAGCGAATACGCAACCCCGGAGTCCATCACGCCCCCTATCTCTTTAATGACGCTGTCAAAGCAGCCACGGAGATCCTCCAAGAAGAGCTTCAAAGCGATGGAAAGTTAGCGCGGCTTCTCTCGAAAAGTTAGGGATACATTCCGTCAGGTGGTTTCTTGGAGCCAAAAATCTTTGGAATCTGAAAGATTAAATCCGTACATGTTTGAGCTTCGGGTACGGCGGCCAGAAGTTCTCGGAGAGTAAAGGCGCCCGTCTGCTTTGACACCTCCCGAGCCGCATCGATTTTTGATTTGAGATCAGAAAGTTTGCCCCTCCATCGATCGACTCGAGGGACAAGAAAGCGAAACACTTCTACTTTAGCCTCTAAAGGTAATTTGAATTCATCATCTAACTTAAACCAATGAAATCGATCGTCGACTTCAGGCAAAGACACCCAGTATCCATCCCCCAAATAGGAATCCCAGTCGGTTTCATGCTCACGCCCCGCCTGTTGAATCTGAATCAATCGGTCAGCCGGCAGATGGTAAGTGAGCGAGCGATCACCCTGAGAAAATTTTGCAAAAGCTCTCTCGTCAGTTTTTTTGAGAGGCCGCAGCTCAAACCCCACTCGCTCCGCCGAAGGGGGCAAACGAGCCGTCTTGCCTCGCTTCTGCGAAGAGCGAATCAAGCTCTCTAGAGAGCGCAGCGTTGCCGCTTTGGGGTAGGACTCTGTTCTCAGCCGAAACAAAGGGAGCGCAAAACTATCTCGATCATAAATAGCAATTTCGTAGTGCTCCGCCTCTGGTTCTGGCAATGGCTCATCCAGCGGATAAAAAATTAAAACACCGGGCTTATCGGAATTCTCGAGCCAATAGCCTTTAATCTTTAGGGGATCATTTTTGATTCGATCCTCCATTTTATCAGGCGGCCAGATTCCCCTAAACTTTGGCAGCTCTCGATGACTGCGAGTTTTTAAATACAAGTGTGGTCGATCGAGGCCCTCGCCCCGCGGCGCCATATTCACTTGAAGATAGTCCTCTTGATCTAAGAGAGATTTTTTGTGCAACTCCTCGACGAGCATTTGAATGTTGGGAATCTCGTCTAAATCCAACAACAATTCCGAAAAATTAAGCTCCCTCACAAGACGAAGCTGAAAAGTTTCTGCCCGCTTTCCGTCATCCAAAAACTGGGCAGTGTGATAAAATCGAACGGGTCCCAGCACGCTAAACGCAGGAAGCGCCTCATCATAACGAAAATAAAATGCGCTACCGGGCTTATCGACAACTTCGATCCAAATCCCCCCGCGCATTAATTTTTCTTGAGGCTCTATCATTTTTATTCGCCCCTGCCCACCTGACGGCTTTCGCCCCAAAAAATAGCCCGTAGAATCATTTTCAAGATTAACTCCAAGCCGACCTCTCAAGAGATGATACGAGACTCGATCTTCTTTAAAAAAAGGATGCCTGAGTCTCTCTTGATTGAGATGATCTTCGGAGGCAGCCGAGACAAAAGCTCCGCCCACGAAAAAAAAGACGCCTGAAGCAAATAAAAAGAGGGCGCTCAAAACTCGCATACCGAGCTCTCAGAAAATGCAAGTCCCATACCCCCAGAAGATCGTCCAAGGCATTATAATTGTTTCGTTTTTTTTCGATCCAGATCTCTCGACTGCGGCGGACTCCATCGCACTGCGAAAGCCCAACCCCATCGCTTGCGCCTTGATTCACTCTTGATCAAGATAGGGCATGTTTCAAATCATTGGTCTTCCAGGATTAGGTGCAAATGAATGTCTTTTTGAGAATCAAAAAGTGGGCCTTCCCGAATTTTACGTCTTTCCCTGGATCGAGCCAAAGCCTCAAGAATCTCTTCGTGATTATTCGGCGCGTTTTGCGAGTAAAATTGACTTTGATATTCCCACCTTTTTGATGGGCTTTTCATTTGGCTCACAAGTCGCGCTCGAAATCGCACGAACGCATCCGGTAAAAGGCGTTTTTATGGTTTCTGGTTTCTTGCAGGATCGCGAGCTGCCTCAGCGGTTTTTAAAGCAAGCAAGACTTCTTAAACGCTTACCGCAGGGCCCAATCAAATCTCTTCTTAAGTTAGGCATTCCAACCCTTGGAACCAACCTGTTTGCCTTTCAAGAACATCTCGACTCTCACTGGAGGGGCCGACTTCGCGCCATGGCTCAAGAGATTAATTATGACTTCTTACTTTGGGCAATCGCGGCTTCTGCAGACTGGTCATTCACATCGAAAGATAAGCCCGCATGCCCCGTCTTCTCGATCCATGGTCAAGACGACTGGGTCATTCCCCTTCCGCATCGACCCGTCGATCTAGAGATCAAGCACGCTCAGCATTTGATTCTCTGGAAGAATGCGCCCGTTATTCATGACTTTGTCCTTCAAAAAATTGACCAGCTTAAAATATCGCAAAGACCTGCCGCATGATTGTCTTGTCGACAGATCGCCGTTTTGAGAAAAAATCCAGATTCATTCTGAGAGCAGCGGGTATTTATAATATGATCTTTGGTGCGTGGGTGATCTTGTTTCCACTCTCTGTTTTTGAGTGGTTGAGTATGATTCCGCCCAACTATCCTGAGCTTTGGCAATGCATTGGAATGATTGTGGGGGTCTATGGGGTGGGCTATTGGATCGCTGCTTCAGACCCCATTCGATATTGGCCAATCATATTAGTGGGATTTTTAGGAAAAATCTTTGGCCCAATCGGATTTGCGAAAGCCCTTTATGAAGGGGTGTTTCCTCTAGAGTTTGGCTGGATCATCATTGGAAATGACCTGATCTGGTGGGCTCCCTTCGCTTGGCTTTTGATGCGGATCTCTCGATCTTCGAGGGATTCAGGCTAAAGCCCAGCCTTTCTAAGCCTAGCGTTTCGTCGAGGCTCAAAAAGACAGCCCTTCTTGTATTTGAACCCTAGCTGTGCGAGTAGATCGTGAAGGTATTTAGGAATTCCAGGTGAGATGCACGTATGCAGGGACACTCGCTCTCAAACAGCTCAGAGTTTTCAGATCCAGCCGAGCGGCTAAGGCGCACCGAACAGCGGTATGAAGCCATTATTGAGTCCCTCAAAGATCTCGTTATCCGAATTGATTCAAGCGGCCGCTTTACTTTTGTTAATCAAGCCTACTGCCGAAAACTCGGTCGAAGTGCTCAACAACTTATTGGCACGAGCTTCGACCCCTTTGTTCACCCTGAGGACTTAGCTCATGTGCGAAAGTTCGTCGAATCACTCAAATTTCCTCCCCATCGAGGCTTTGTGGAACATCGCTCCTGGTTTAGCGGGGAATGGCGACTGACTCTTTGGGAAGGTTATGCCATCCGCGATTCTGAGAATCAGATTCTGGAGTTTCAGGGGGTGGGTCGAGATATCACTGAGCAGCGCTGGATGGAACGCTCTCTAAGAGAAAGCGAAGAAAAATTTCGTGCTGCCTTTGAGAGCTCACCCATTGCCCAATGCACCGTTTCGCTGGGTGGTCATTTTACAGCGGTGAATAGTGCCGCTTGCGAGCTCTTTGGATACTCTGCGGAGGAGCTTGAAAAAATGACTTTTTTTGATCTCACTCTCGAAGAAGATCGCGGCAAAGGGGTGGAAGCCCTTCGGCAGCTACGAGAGGGTAAAATTTCTGTTTACCGCACTGAAAAGCGATACACTCATAAAAGCGGTCGGATCATTCATGTGATTTTAGCAAGCGCAAGCATTAGAGACGAAAAAGGAGAGCCTCTTTATTTTGTATCCCAAATCGTCGATATCTCGACACGAATTTATCAAGAGGCGCTGCTTCGTCAACATGCGCTCGATCTTGGAAGATCCAATACGGATCTTGCTCAATTTGCCTACGTCGTGGCGCATGACATTCGAGAGCCCCTACGAATGGTCACCAATTTTTTAGAGCTCTTAATCGAGAGATCACACGCCTCTCTGGACTCAGAAAGCCACGAATATGTTGATTTTGCTTTAAGTGGATCAAGACGCGCTCAAGAGCTCATCAGTGAACTGCTCGGTTTTGCAAAACTCGATCAAGACAAAACACCAGAGAACGTCGTTGATCTTGCGAAGATTCTTAGAGAAATTTTTACGACACTCCAAATTACTCATCAGAGACCCCAAGCTCAAATGAGACTCCGAAACCTTCCGCCCTGTATTCAGGGAATCGAAAGTCAGGTGGTTCAAGTTTTTCAAAATCTTCTAGATAACTCTCTCAAATATCGCTCTCTTGAAGAGCCCTTGCTTCAGATTACCTGCCTAGAGTCAGCTGCTGAGTATGTCTTTAAGGTCGAAGATAATGGAATCGGTATTGAGGCAAAGTATCGTGATTTGGTCTTTAAAATGTTTCAACGACTTCACAATCGCGACCAGTATCCGGGCACTGGAATGGGACTCTCTATTGTTAAAAAGATCATCGAATCGAGGGGCGGGAGAATTTGGATTGAGGATTCACCGCTTCTGGGAGGCTGTGCTTTTGTTTTTGCATGGCCAAAGTATCGAGGCCGATGGTTAGGAGGCTGAGGATGAATTTTTTTGGCTCTCAAAAAGTGATGAACATCCTTTTAATCGAAGACAATCCCGGCGACGTTAAGTTGATCAAGCATGCTTTTCAGCGTCGCGGCTGGAAGTCTCAGTTTTTTCAAGCAACGGACGGAGAAGAGGGGCTTAAATTTTTGCATCGCCAAGCTCCGTGGACCGAAGCACCCCGGCCCGACCTCGTTCTTTTGGATTTGAATATTCCCAAAAAAGATGGGCGACAAATCTTGAGAGAAATCAAATCAAATGCCTCCTGGGCGAGTATTCCTGTTTTTGTTTTGACATCTTCGGAGCTCAGAGACGATCTTGTCTCCGCCCTCAGCCATGAGGCGAATTATTATTTTACAAAGCCTGCGAGTTTTTTTGAGTATGATTTTATTTTGAAAAAGATTGAAAGCCTCATCAATGAATCCAATGTATTTTGCCAAAATTTTTAATCGACGAATGCCTGAGACGGCAAGACAGGTTGGATTTTTTTGGCTCTGGACCTTGTGGCTCTGCGGCTGCTCTTTTGCAGCGGTCGAGGCAGCAGAGACTCCTCCAAGGCCGCAGCTGATTGGTTTAAATGAATCAACGATTTTAACGATCGTGGGGAAAGAGCAAGACGATGATTTTGGGGTTTTGATTGTGCCAGGCTTTGGCGAAGACCCATCGAGATATAGAAATATTTTGGCTGAGCTTTTGAGTTATGGAAAGAGAGTTGGCTTTTTGTGTGCTCGCAGTCGAGATGGGCTTGGCATACGCCAAAGGGATCTCGAATTGGCTCTAAAATTGTTTAGAGGCGCCCACCGAGGCCCCTCGATCGTGATTGCCCACTCCCTTTCAGCCGTTTGGATGTTAAGACATTTGCAAACCTCAACAACCTCTCAGGATCTAATGAAGCTTTTGGTACTAACCAATCCCGTTCTTCAGTCTCCACTTTCTCGTGTCGAGGCCTTTCGAGCAAACTCTGAGCCTCGCCAACATCAAATGGTGGTCTCTGTTCGGCTAGGAAAAAAAGGGGGAACCGAGCGTGATCTACCTGTCACAGAGGCAGCGGGCAATCTTCGAGACCTGATGCGCGCCTTCAGGCAAGTTCGAAGGAATCCCCTTCAGTCGCAAGTTCCTATCCTGGTGTTTCATGATCCTCGGGATCCAATCTTAAAGGGCCAAGAAGATTTGGGAATGCGCTACTTGAACGATCAAGTGTCATCGGGGTCGAACATTTTAATTGTCGAGCAAAATTTTGCTGCCGGTGCTGATTCTCATAATTTGCTTCGAAACACTGACTTTGTTCAGGCGCTTCTTCCGGGGGGTTCGTTATCTTCTTTTATCGGCAGCGGCTGGCTTTCAAATAGCACGGCCCATGATTGTACTCATCATCTTAAAAGTCTGATGAGAATTTTGAGATGATGAAGAGATAAGACGAATCAAATCGAGCTTCTTTAAAATTGATGACTCATAAACAATCTGAATAATTTCTTGTGCTCAGGTCCTACTTTTAGGGATGGTGGCTCTATGATCAAACGAGGGGTTTTGCTACTCGCATTGTTGCTCAGCCCTATGGCGTTAGCTAGTCAAGACTGCTCCGCTCCTTTTGCGAGCCCATCCCTATCTGCCGAGGATCCAATCTATATTTTGATCGAGAAGCTTTTCTTGGGCGGATACTTGCCCCACACCATCTTGCATCAGAATAATCTTAATGAAAGAGAAGCCCTCAGACTGCTTTCTCATGCACTCCCACGGCTCGAAGAAGACTCATCCCTTAGACCGTGGACGGCGACGGAGTACGAAAGAATACGAGCCCGCGTTTGTACGCAAAGCCCGGTAAGCATTCACGCGCCCGAGAAGCTTAGTGTTCTTTTTGATAGTTCAAACTCTGCTCGAGACTATCGTATGAATGGACTTGGACATGTCAAAGGAAGCTATGCTCCCTTACACCGCAACGAATTTGGAGGCCGCTTTTTTAATGGCGAGCAGTTGGCTTTTCAAAGCTCAGCTCAGTGGAAGATTTCACGATACTCGGCCGGTCAATGGGAGCCGCGATTTGAAATGGAATGGCCCGATGGAGCAAAAGCTTTTCAGGGTGAGGTCTTTTTAAGACGCGCGAACGTGACGCTCGCATGGAGAAATTTTGAGATTTTGATTGGTCGAGATGACTGGCACTGGGGACCCACTCATACCGGAGGACTCGCCTCCTCGCTGAATCCTCGACCCATCGATCAAGTTCGAGTGAGCTCGTCTCGGCCCTGGAGACTGCCTGGATTTTTTAAGCACATCGGCCCTGTCAAGGTTTCGGCCCTTTTAGCCAATTTAGGCCCTCATCGTCACAATGATTATTCGTGGGCATTTGGATGGAAGGCGAGTTTTTCACCCTCTCGGTTTTTCGAGTTCGGCATTGGACGTAGCATGATTTTTGGCGGAAAAAACGCGCCAGACATGAGCGTGGGTAGATTTTTGAGAGAAGTTTTTTATCATCCCCTCAACTTTAGTCCGGGAGGAGGAGGAAGCAACATTAGCGATCAAAAATCTTATATCGATTTTCATCTTCGAGCTTTTGAGCCGTTTCCGTTTGCTCTCTACTCAGAGCTGGTTGTCGAAGATAATCGTAAAAATATTCTTAAAAGCTTTAGCAACTTTTTGGACTCAATCGAAGATGTCGTGGGTGTAAAGGCGGGACTCTTTC
Source organism: Bdellovibrionota bacterium (assembly GCA_044351695.1). Taxonomy (GTDB): domain Bacteria; phylum Bdellovibrionota; class UBA2394; order UBA2394; family UBA2394; genus JBILFF01. Next base: position 4,001 of record JBILFF010000002.1, on the reverse strand, counting down.
TGCCTGACTTTTTTGACCCTCGACTGAGTATGCGACTCGAATATGTTAAGATACCTGCGGTTTTTTACAGCCACAGCGTCTGGCGAGATGGCTACAATCTTTCTGGCGGAAGCTTAGGGGACGCGTGGGGGCGAGATAGTCGCTCCGTAGGACTCAAAGCCGAGTGGGCCCAAGATCGACATCAACAACTGAGCATGAATGTGAGTTATGTCTTAAGAACGGGCGATCGTTACAAACAGATTTTTCACAAACCCGATGGTATTAGACGCGTGACGGTGACCGAAAACAAACCCAATGAGCACTCGATTGTGCTGGATTTGGCTGGGCGCTGGGCCTTGGGCAATCAATGGATTGCACGCGGCAACTTGGGTCTCGAGCATGCAGAGAGTTTTGAATTCTCAAACGATCGTCAGCGATGGCTCTACCGCGTGGGCAGCGGTTTTGAGTTTTTGTTTTAAAAAACCGCGAGCCTACAGCAAAAAACTCCAAGCATTTCATCAGATCGACCCAGGGAACCCGATCGCTCGATTTCATCGACCCAAAGTTTATCGGCTCAAATGGGATCTCCCGAGGGCTAAGCCCTAGTTATAACTATTTGAAATCACTCATGTTTTATTTGATCCGATTCTCGCCCCTCTGGGATTTGTAAAAATAATCAATAAATTCAACATCTTAGAGGGTTGGGATTGTCAGTGGGAGTTCGGGGCTATTTGCGCCCAAGCGCACTAATTCTTTGTTCATGAAAGGAAACAGCAGCATGAACACAGAGACACAAACATCGACCCAAGAACTTTCTGCAAGAGCCACATTGGCGACCCCGATTATTCGAATCGCCCAGACCGAAGCTGAAAAACGAGAGGTCTATCGATTTCGCTATCGCATTTACGTCAAAGAAATGGGACGCGATCAAAAGACCGCCGATCACGAAAACCAAATGCTCAGCGATCAGCTCGACAAAACAGCCCTCATCCTGATGGCGGTAGCTGATGGAGAGGTGGTCGGCACGGCTCGCATGAACTTTTCTTCGGACACTGTTCTTCCTGAAGAAGAGCTTTATGAATTCTCAAAATTTGAGGCTCTGCACCCCGGACGAGTCTCTTTGATCTCTAAAATGATTATCGATCATCGATACCGAAGAACCCGCTTGTTTTTGCAACTTTGCGAGCGCATGAGCATCGAAAGCATTCGTCGGTCGACCCGAAGAGTGGTGATTGCAACGGGTAATCACTTGGTGGGTATCTTTGCTCGAGTTGGATTCGTTCAATACAAGCCCACCACCACTTGGCTCGACTATGGGACCTCGAATTGCATGGTGATTGATCCCTTTGACTTAGAGCACCTTCGCAGCCAGCGATCTCCCATTCTCCCCATCTGTGAATCTCTCTTAGAGGAAAAAAAAGAAATTCGAGCGTCCCAAGTATTTTGGGCCGCTCAGTACTCGTAATTGATCAACACACTCAAAAAGGAACTTAAAATGAAAAATCACAAAGAAATCATCAAAACCGAATGGAAAGAAATCAACACTCGCATGCTACAAATGCCCGCCTTTCAGCGACTCGCTTCGGGTCAGCTGAGCGTGGAGCACTACATGAGCGTGATGCGACAAACCTATTTGCAGACTCGCGATAACCCGCAAGTGCAAGCGGCTGTGACCATGAAAATCCAAGGCGCCGCACGAAGCCTTATCAAAAAAATGATGGGCCATGCTCTTGCTGAGGTTGGGCATGACCAACTTGCTCTCGCTGATCTTGCAAACTTGGGCGAAGACATTCATGACGTGGCATCGATGCGTCCACTGCCGGGCACGGCAGCGATGATGGGATTTTCTTATCACGCAGCCATGCATATGAGCCCCGCTGCTTATTTTGGATATCTCTACTACTTGGAGTCTATGCCTGTTCATTCGGGCAAAGCTCATCTCGAGCGACTGCACGCCATGGGCATCCCTGAAGCCGCGACCAGCTTTATTGATGAGCATGCACAATTTGACGTGCAGCATATGAGGCTGAATGATGAGTACATTCAGGCCCTGGTCATCGACGATCAGTCTTGTGCAGATTTTATATTTGGCATGAGAACCACAGCCACTCTTTACGGCCGAATGATTGAAGATGCCTTTGCAGCAGCCGATATTGGTCACAAATGTTTTGATCGAAATCCCAAAGAAGCCAGCGCCACTCAAAACTCGACCGCCTCTGCGAGTTTGCGTCACGCAAGCTAAGCAGGGTTCTCTACGTGTTTGTGCTGATTTTTTAGACTCTGACGCTGCGCTCCCAAGCGCCAATTCGAAAAGCCGGTAAAATGGTTTTAAGGATTGGCGTAAGGGCGTGAAGCAAAGCAGTTTACCAGCCGCATTCACCAAGCAACACATTAGCGCGATGCTTTACCGCGCTCTTTTTAATCATTGTCGTCAGACCTACCCACAAGTTGATCTTGAGGCTCTCTGCCAAAAAGCTGGCCTATCCCTACAGTACATGAGTGACGAAAGAAATTGGGTTTCGATTTCGCCCGCGGCGCGCTTCACGGAGCATTTGATCAGAGAAACCGGAAATCCTGACATTTGGTTTGAGGCGGGACTTCAGAGCCTTTCCCCCGAGGCCATCGGCACCTTTAACTTTTATCTTGCACGGGATTTTGCTTCGACCCGCTATCTTTATCAAAACATTCCGAAGCTCACAAATCAGTACTCTCAAGTCATTCGCTTAGCGCTGGTAGAGGAGCGTGAAGGCTTCATCGAGTTTCGCATGATTCCGCGGGTGGATGAATTGAGCTCTCCAGAAGTAGAAGATCTCGCAAAACTTTATCCCACGATCCTGCAGAATGCTGTGGGTTATTACATGAGCCTTCCGACTTACCACGGACTCCCTCGCGCCTCTGTGGATCACGAGAGAACTCCCAACGAAACGAAAGGCATCCCTGAGTATCAATTTAAAATTCGCTACTTAAATCGCAGACCGCGCCTTGCAAACTCGATTGCAAGCATCCTTGGAATACCCGCACTGGTCACTGCTCTTTTACCACTCACAAGCTTGGGTCCGCTGGCCGAACTTTTTGCGGGACTGCTGAGCCTCACCGCGGGGGCCATGATCTTTTTTGCCCTCGAAGCTCGTCGGCTGCGTTTGGCATTTGCGAATGCATCGAGCGCTCTTGAAGATCAGGATCAAAAATATCTCATGCTTCAAGGCGCCAAAGAGCGTATCGAGACTCTGAGTGCGGCCTATCAAAAATTTGTACCCTTTGAATTTTTAAAACTTCTAGGAGTTGATGACATTGGCCTCATGACGAGGGGAACAAATCAACGACTTCAATGTAGTGTGATGTTTTTTGATCTTCGTCAGTTTACTCGTTTTTCAGAACAATCGAGCCCCGAGGAGGTCTTTCATCTTTTGAATCGAGTCATGGCCGTTGTGGGTCCTATCATCTTAAAGCACCGAGGCTTTGTCGATAAATTCATGGGGGATGGACTGATGGCGCTGTTTCCTCATCAAAGTCTTGATGCTCTTCGCTGTGCGCTCCAGATTCAGGAGTCGCTTGTCGCCCTTCGATTTCCGCACGGCGAACAGCCCCTTCACGCCGCCATCGGCATATCGACCGGACCCATGATTTTGGGGGTCATGGGCTTTGAAAGCCAGACCCAATGCTCGGTCATTTCAGATACCGTAAACGTGGCGGCTCGATTAGAAGCGCTGTGCAAAGAACTCAACAAAGAAATCCTCGTGAGTGCAGAAAGTCTCGAGGAGCTACAAGCTAGCGAGGAGTTTCGATTCAGCGACTTAGGCCGCCATCATTTAAAGGGTCGTCAGCAGACCGTTCATGTCTACGAAGTTTTACCTAAGAACCAACTTAAAGCGCTCGTTGCAAACAAAATGGACAGCCGCCACTGAGAATGGCAGGCTGTTAGTATATGAGTATTCTTTGGAATTCGGTTTCAAGTCCTCTTCCATCCAGCAACCTGATGAGCTCTGATATTCTGAGCCTTGCAACACCCATGGCAGAAGCTG
>JBILFF010000040.1:0-17414 GCA_044351695.1 Bdellovibrionota bacterium | reverse complement strand
AGAAAGAAGAAGAAAAGGGCTGGAACCCGATCGAGGAATCCCTCTTTAAGAAGAGAATTGTTTATGTGAGTGGCCCGGTTCATGAGCGCATGGCTCATGCCATCAACAAACAGATAATTGCCATGGCCAGCAGTGACGACAAAAAGCCAATTTACTTATTTATCAACTCCCCGGGTGGTGAGGTGAGCTCGGGCTTTTCGATTTTTGATACGGCAAAGTTTGTGGGCTGCGAGATTTATACGGTGGTCGTGGGCCTCGCAGCGAGCATGGGCTCTTTGATCGCCCTTTGCGCCAAAAAAGAAAACCGAGTGGCCTTTCCGAACGCCAAGATCTTGATTCATCAACCTTTGATTTCAGGGGAGCTGGTGGGACAGGCCTCTGATTTAGAAATTCATGCGCGAGATATTTTAAAAACCAAAGAGCGCATCAACCGACTTTACGCCGAAGAAACCGGTCGATCATTTGACGAAGTCGTCAAAGCCACCGACCGCGACCGATGGTTTGATGCCGAAGAAGCAAAAAGCTTTGGGCTCATTTCAAAAATCGTAAAATCGCAAAACGAATTGATGAAGTAGTTAATCCTCGCGGGAGTAGGTAGAATGTCGAAGCTGGTCGCAAGCGGATGAAGCGTATCCGGCTGCATCGCAAAGTTCTTTCAAATCTTCCGTCTTAATGAGGACCTGCGAGCTCTGAGATGACTCTATATCTGAACCTGTAGTTGAAGATGGATCTGAGACTGAACCTGTAGGTGGAGATGGATCTGAGACTGAATCTGTAGGTCCAAGCCTTCCACGGGCGCCACCACTATTGTTTCCTGATGATGCTTGCAACTCGGGAGCGCCAGCCAAAGTCAAAAAAATCCCCACTAAGCTCGCTTTGATCCCCTGACTCATTATTGCCTCCACCAGCTCAAAGAGCTGCAAAGCTTGTTCCGAGACCAAATTAAAAAAAGACGGGCAATTTCAGCTGTAAACCTTGGTTACGCTGACAAAATTTGGCTTCTGAAGAAGCAAAAATCGTCGACTCCCGATGATCTGACAGATTCGCGCTCGCAAAAAACTAGAGGCAAAGAGCGTTTAGCAAATCTCGCAGACCCCATGCGAGTCCTTGGCATTTTTTTCATCAAAAAAGCCAAGCAAAATAGCATATTTAGCGGGGCCCCATTGTAAGGAGCCCATTTGATCGTTAAAGTCTGCTCCAGTGAATCCAGCTCGCCTTGTTTTTCGAGACTCTCTGCTTCGCAGTCTTCAAGATTTACGGACGCGCCACGCGGTGAGCTTACTGATTAGTCAAGCGGGTCTCGGAAAGAGCTGCCTTCTCGAGACTCTCATCCATGAACTCCGCCAGCAAGATCAAAAGCTTGTTCATGTGATCGTTCGCAAGGGCGAAGACTTAGAGGCCTTGCTCCCTCGCATTTTAGGTCATCTTGAACTCACGCCTCAACCCGGCTCCGAAATGGATCAACTCTCTCAGGCGCTGGAGCAAAAACAGCTCACGCTCATTCTCGATCAATTTGAACGACTTCAGAAGGCCGAGATTTGGCTGGAGAGTCTGGCCCAAAATCTTACCCAAGCAAAACTGATCATCGCCAGCCGCCGAATGCCGAAGCTGAGATCTTCACTACTCGCTGAGATCGGCATTCTTCGAATCGAGAAATTTTCTGAGACTGAGCTGGAGCTCCTCATCCAAAAGCTTTGGCCCGAGCTTCTTGCAGATCAAAATATTTCTCGCGAACTCATCGCTCGCGCTAAAGGAAATCCCGAGATGCTCAAACGAGTTCTCGGACTTCTTAAGCTTTCTCATCGAGCTCCTGGGGAGGCTGATTTGCGAGAACTTTTTAAAGCCGCAAACTCTGAACAAATTGAGGAACTCTCGCAATCATGGTCAGAGGCTGATCGTTTAACACTGCAGGTCCTCTCCTTTGTGCGATTTGACCCTTTGCTTATCGATAGCTTGGTTGAAAGCAGTCCCCAGCTCGAGTTTGTTCACGGCTATGAGCTTGAATCGATTCAAAATCAAATCTCGATCGAGACCCAAAATCAAGAAGAGGTTTTTAGAATTCTGTTATCTCATTTGTCTCGGTCCTCGAGGGCTTCATCACGCGCTGAAGAGGTTCGAATTTTTATTGCTCAAGGACAAACCGAAAAGGCAAAAAAAATTCTCGAAGATCACGACCAAGAGCTGTTTTCGAAACTTAAACTGAATGAGTATTTGCTCTTAACCGACCCACTTAAAGATCACTTAAGCCCACGCCTCATTTACCGACGATCTTTGGTTCATCGCTACACCGGTGATTTTGATCAGGCTTTGCAGGAGCCTCTGGCGGCCCTGCCGCGCTTTAGTCATCAAGCCGATCGCCACTGGATTGAGTACAGCATTTACAGAAGTCGAGAGCTTTCAGACAGCAACTATCGGCCCACGCAAGATTACTTGGATTTGCTGAGCAGAGGTGGGCTTGACCCTGAAATTTTTGTAAGAACTAACATGCGACTTTTCAGTTCGAGAGTCGAAGAAGTTGGGTTAAGCAATGATCATCAGCGAGGAGAAGCGCTCAGAGGCGAAATCATTTCTTTTGTTAAACAAAATCCTCAAGTCTCTACCGACATCCTTTTTGAGTTTTGCTTTATGATTCTGTATCTCAATGAAGGAACAGGACGAATGGACCTTATTGCGCAGGACCTTGCATTCTTTAGGCAAAAGGAGATGTTAGCAATCAGCGGCTCAACCGCTCGGCGCATGCTTGGAATCGAAATCGATCACCAACTAGATATGCAAGGCACTCGCGAAGTCTTTGATCGATCCTGGAAACTCATCGAGCAATGCCGCAGCTGGCAAGATGAGTGGAATTTCGCCTTTGGCCTCTCTGTTGTGGGTGATCATGAAGTCGCAAGAGGTCGAGCTCTCAGCCTCTCCAATCGCTTTGAACGAGAAGGGATCCTGAGGCCCTCTCTCATCTTCGACCTACCGATTGTTCCTATTCGCTATTCGATCTGTCTTTTGAACTCTGGTCGCGGAGCGGAGGCCATCCGCATGGGTCGCCAATTGTCGAGTCTTATGAATCCGAGAAGCATCTACAGCGCAATCATTAAAGACTTTCAAGATTGCCTTCAGTTGCTCGAATCGAAGCCCGACCAGCTTTGGACTTTTTGTCAAAAAATTGAAGGGGGCCACTCTCGCTATTATTTGCAGCGCTTCGTTCTTGAGGCGGCATGGAACTCTTATTTTTCTTTTTTGAGCAGCAGCTTTTCTCTGAATGACGTGAGCACTTTTTTTAAGGTTCCCATTCTCAAAGATGAAATTCGGGTACAAGTGATCGGGGGTTGGGCCTACTGGCGGCAATCTAAAGACGCCCTCGCAGAGCAGGCTCTTCAGAAGGCCCTGGAGATGGTAGAACCGACCGCTTATTACTTACTTCGTTACCGGGCTCTTTGCGGACTTGCCGTTTTGGAGATCAAGCAAGGTCGCCTCACCTCAGCCCTCTCAAAGCTTCGATTGGCCGAAGCCCTTCATCAAGAGATGGATCCTCTGTCTGAACTTAGCCTCGCACCCCTTTTGATCACCGCTTGCCTTTGGAGGATGGGAGAGAAAGAACAAGCTCGCGATTATTTGAAGAAAGTCCCAGGCGAGAGCTTTTTTGATTATCTGCGCTATCTTTTGAATCAAGAACTCAAAGTAAAGAGTGTCGAGCCCATGCCCACGGTGAGCGAGGCTCAGCAAAGCTTTTGTAAAAAAATGGCTGACGACCTGGGACTGCGAAGTGCGCAACGTTTAGAATGCCGAGATGAATCGGGACGAATCTTTGAGACCTCTGCACAGTCGAGCTGGTTTAAGAGCAAAGAATGGGTCTGGGACCGACTGAAAGGCGTCATTCAATCAGGCGGCAAAGATTCTATAGCGATGAGAGATAAGGCTCAGATTCAGGAGCTTCTTTATTTCTTTTTGTGTCATCCCAAGCAAGTTTTTAGCAAAGAGCAGATGATTGGATACGTCTGGAAGGAATCTTATAATCCCTTGGTTCACGATAGCCGGATCTACACGAGCGTTAAACGAATTCGCCAACTGCTTACCCTCGTGAGTAAAAAAGAAGCCATCGTCCAAGAAGGGGGTAAGTACGGCCTACATCCCGAGATGAAGTTTGCGTGTTTGAGTCTGGTTCGAGAATCTTTAGGTTTGAATGAGCGACAAGAATGGATGCTCGATTTTGCCGATCAAAACGGAAGCCTTGACCGGCAAACGGCAGAGAAAGTTTTAGGCGTGAGCTCGGCTCAGGTGAAGCGTGACCTAAAAGAACTGGTCGAGCGAGGCCTTTTAGAGCAAACAGGCGCTGCACGAGCCACTAAATATGTTCGAGGTACCGGCTCTAAAAATTCTCAAAGTATCGCCAGTGCTCGTCGACATTTATCAAGCGGATAAGAAGTCTCTAATTTGTTTTCTGTTTTTCGGTGATGTACTTTGATTCGAAGCACTTCTTTCTGAAGCCGCTCGTAATCAAAAAGACTTTTGAGCCGGTCGCGCAAGGCACTCACTGAATCGATTTGGCTTATCACAAAAATCACCAAGGCCTCGGGACTTGAGTTTTGCAAAAGCGCCCCCCACGGAAGCTCCGGCTTAGCGAGGTACACATCCAAAACCAGCTCGACCAACTGATTTCGACGGTCCTTCAAATGAAGAGCGGGTCCCGTGACTGCCTCGAGTGCTTTTTGAAACTCAATTCCTAGTTTGAGTCGAGCCTCCTCGCGACGCACCAACTCCTCGTGAGCCCGCTTCTCTGACTCGATCCGCACCTCCAGTGATTTCGATTTATTGAGCTGTAAATTCTTCAGCCAAAAAAAGAATCGCTGATAAAGCTCTCGAAGGCCTGACTTTCGTAGATGCCTCAGCAACTGAGGTAAGCGGTTCTGAACGCTGTCTAAAAAATCCTTCTCACGAGCGGGTGCTCTCAAAATCAAAAACTCACTTAAAGTAGCCAACTCATGGTCTCCCAAATGCTCTTTTAGGCCCAAGTCTTTTTGAGATCGCAAAAATTCTTGTGTGAGTCGGTCAAGATCTTCTTTTTGATACAGCTTTCGGCCTTGCTCGTCTTGCAACAGACGCTCCCGCATCCAATGAAGCTCACCCTTGTAAATCTGAGAATAGGGTTCTCGAGGGTCTAAAACACTCAGATCCCAATTCTCTATCATTCGATGCTGCAAAAGCGTCTCTAGATGCAGGCCCATCCACTCCACCACCTGCTGAATCAAATCACCGCGCCGAGACATCTCTCGAACCGTCTCGGCTTGCAAGCTGCCCGTCGCGTATAAAGCCAGCGCCACAGCGACAGAATTTCTAAGCGCTTCCCTACGTTGGTTGCCTATCAAAGTCGCTCGAGCTTCGCTCGCAAAAACGCACTCGAGCTTTTTGAGGTATCGAATCCAATTTTCGTCGCTGCGAAGAAGATCTTCAAAAATATGGTAGAGAATCGATTGCGCAGAGTACAGAGGTCGAGCCAAATTCCATACAAAATCAGACTCCAAAACGCCGTCCTGGATACGAAAGGCTTCGAGGGTAAGCGTTAGTAAGCGAGGATCAGAGGACTGCGCCTCGTAAACTTTTAGCTTTTGTGCCACATCAAAAAAACGGGGATCTGCCTGGACGCCCGCAGAAACCGATATAAAAAAAACAAATAAAAACTTGAGGCCCCGGCTCATGGCTCTGGGGCTTATCAGCTCGCTCCTCCCGCGTCAAACCTCCCCCCCCTTGAGCAAAGACTTAAGAGCCCGGCCGAGCCCTCAGCACCCGTCCATCATCGGTGGTCATGTACAGCAGCCCATCGGGTCCTTGAATCACATCGCGAATCCGATAAGCCTCACGCGTGAAGAGCCGAGATTCGATAGGCTTTTGAGGATCGAGCTTTAAAAGATTGAGATGCGTAAGAGCCAAAGCTCCAGACACAAACACATCTTTTAAATCAGGAATGTGATTGCCTTGATAGCGAATCAAAGAGCTCGGAGCAATGGAGGGCGTCCACTGGTAGACTGGATTTTCTGTCCCAGGCTTCTCGACACCCTCGCCAATTTTGGGCCCAAAGTACTCGCGGCCATAGGTCACCAGCGGCCAACCGTAGTTCTTGCCTGCCACCACAAGATTCAGTTCATCGCCACCCCGCGGCCCATGCTCGTTGATCCAAAGCTGTGAACGCTCGAAATCAAAAAATACACCCTGCGGATTACGGTGGCCGTAGCTCCAAATTTCAGGCTTCGCTCCGACTCGTCCGACAAAAGGATTATCGCTCGGCACTTTACCATCCTCGGTGAGTCGAATGATTTTGCCCATATGAGTCGATAAGTCTTGTGCCAGTTCACGACTGCCTCGATCACCTACCGAGAAAAACAAATGTCCTCTTTGATCAAACACCATGCGAGATCCAAAATGCAGAGATGTTTTTTGCGCAGGCTCTGCTGCAAAGATTTCCTTGAAATCAACTAAGCGATCAGACTCCAGCCGAGCATATCCCACAGCCGTGGTGCGCCCCTCACCCACTGCCTTGGAGTAAGTGAGATACACTCTTTTCGTCTTCGCAAAGTCGGGATGCACTGCAATGTCTAAAAGACCCCCCTGGCCACCAGTCTTTACCGCTGGGACTCCCCCGATCAGGCTTCGTGCTTTAAAATCAGCACTCAATTCATAAAGCTTGCCCGATCTTTCACTCACCAAGACTTCTTGATTGGGCAAAAACTCAATCGACCAGAGAACATCAAAACTTTCTGCCAAGGACTCAAGCTTAAGCGCCGAGGACTCTTGAGTAAGAACTGCCGAGGCTTTTGAGTCGATCTTCATCATCCCCCAAGCTCCTCGCGTGAGCATGAGAGCTCCCATAGCAATCAAAAGCAGACTTACCCAGGTTCTAAACTTTTCTTGCGTCCACTGAGAGATCAATTTCTTTCCCACCCATGCTCCTAGAAATGCGATTGGTACAATCCATGCTAAGTAAAAGAAATGAGCTGGGTCCAAGTAAGATTTTTTTACATAAATAGAGGTTCGAAGCACATCGCCCACTAAATCAATAGCCGATGAAGTGGCGATAAAGGCATTCTTCCCCAAATCGAGGGCCGAAAGAGCCCAGGCTCTAATCGCTCCGCCCGTTCCCAGCATTCCGGTAAAGAATCCCGAGATCACCCCTAACGAGATCATCCCCGCCTTTGATCTGAGAGGTGAACTTTGCGATTTTGAGCCCCACCGCAAAAAGAAAGTCCCTGCAATTAAAAATGCGCCCAAAACAATCTCATAAACATGCTTGGAAAAAAGATCGCTCATCAGAGCCCCTACCGCGACCGGAATCAAAGTCGAGAGTCCAAAAATAAAAAGCACCCGCCACTCAATGCCTCGAAACAAAAACAATCGAGAAAGATTACCCACGATATGCAAAAAACCTGTGATGACCAGAACAGTCTGAATGCTTTCAAAATACTGAGCAACGCTCACAAAAAAAATCGAAGACCCAAAACCGCTAATCGTTCCGAGGACTTCGGCTAAAAACGCCAAAAAAAGAAAGCCAAACTCATGCATCATGATCGCTGTAATTGAAGCACGCTTAGACAGAACCATGAAAGCTCAAAAAAAATCCCTAATGATTTCAGTCATTCCAGGGTCGCGCTTTTAATGATAAAGCTTCGCGATGGATTTTGGGCCGCTTGCCTATTTTGCGCGAGCCATAAACATTTTATTCGTCGTCGTTGGTCTGGGCGTCTACTCCCCTCATGCTCGAGCCCACCAGCCCCAGCCCACCCCTTCTTCATCTGCATGCGCCAGCGGACTCGCTGAATTTCCGCCAGCGCTTTCAGGCTTAGGCTATCGAGGATTTGTCACGGCCAAACCCGCCTTCACCGCTGAGAGTTTTATTAAAGCTCAGGAGCACTTAATTTTGGAGTGGAGTACCGAAATTTACGTTGTTCCCAGTTTAGAAGAGGCTATTGCGCACGATGCCAGTGACAAAAAGCTGATCGATCGTGGTTTTTATATTTTAGGAGATGAAGATCTTTCGAAAGTTCCTGAAAATCAGATCGCCGAAGTCTTTAGTCAACTCGCTCAACGAGGCGTTTACTTTTTTGTCTCGGGCGAGACAAAAAGAGTTCCGCAGGAATATCTTGATACTCGGTTCGATCTTAGCCCCGAAAAGTTGAGAATTTCTCGAAAAACAAAAGTGATCGATGGAGAGATTGTTGATCGTGGCTGGGCTTTTGTGCAGCGCGGTTGGTTTTATCCGATACGTCGAGGCATCATTCACTATCACGACACCATCAACTCCTCGACTTACAAAGAGTTGAGAAAAACGGCCAAGAAGCTCTACGAAAAGGGTTTCCGGGTTCGATTCAATACCAACTTTGAATTGGGCCTAAAGATGCTTGAAGAGCAAAAACGTAAGGGACAGTCCGATGACTTTAATCGCTTCTCAGATCCGCAAGTTCTTGCTGCGATGAGAGCTCTGCACCGCGAAGGACGCGCATTTTTTTCAGAACTCTGGGACGAAAAAGGAGATCTGGTCGCTGGATCCCTCATTTTAAAGAGTGGTGCTATCTACAGCCCCGACAGTGTTTTTTACACGCGCATTGATTATGCCAAAGTGGTCGCTTTGGCTGAGGTCGAAAGATTTTATCAAGGCGGAGTACATTGGCAGGACCTCCAAACGGTCTCCCCTTTCTCTGCTTTGCTTAAAGCTCGCTTTATTCCGGTGGCTCAATTTGAGGAGCTGCGTCGGATGCAAAAAGAGGGCAACCCAGACTTTGAGACGGACTGGTCGCCTTTCGAGCATGAGAGAATTGTCATCGTCTCTTCACCTAGTTACGACCTCATCGGCCCCCCTCAAACTCGATAAGCGCTAGAGTTGCGAGCGCTTTTAATCCACGACAAAGGGCCCTTGACCGGCGACCTCTCATCAGCAAAATAGCTGTCCGTATGCTGCTGAATTTATTGGCCCTCTCGATTCTCATTTCTCAATCGAAAGACGCGATGGCGACCCAAGTGGTGTTGACCACTCAGACAACCCGAGCAGAGTCTCGAGCTCACCCATCAAATGAAGAACTTTGGTGGGGGGCGCTAGCCCCCATTGCTCAACTCAGCGGAGACGAACTGTATCGACAGGCCGCAAAACATCTTGATTTAAGGATTCTAAATTTAAGTCTCGAAGCAGGAGCCGATGAGAAAGAAAAGGTGACTAAGCTTGCAGAGTATTGGGCGCAGGTTAAGCGGAGGTCTCGATTAGTAGGCACAAGCTACTCGGCGCTCTACTTACCCGCCCATCAAGATCTTCCTGGCCCGTATGCTCATCGCGCTTGGAAGGATGAGGCTATTTTGATCGTCGATCAAGCGAGCTCTCGCGAAAGCGTTTTTCATTTGCTCTTACATCACTTGAATTCAAACTCAGATTTAGCCGCCTCCAAGAATTTTCAACAGAAGCAGGTCCTTGAAGTTCAGCAGGACTTGTTTCTCTTAGAGAGAAGGCAAGATTTTGATTTTTCAGAAGGCGAATGGCTCATCATTTTACAGCGCACCGAGATGAACCTCCAAAGACTCGAAGAAAGTTTAGCTTTTTTGGATGTAAAAAAAGAGGATGAGCAAAAGCAACAGGCTGAATTTACTGAAAAGCTAGAGCAGTTAAAAAAAGAGCTGTCGATTCTAAAGAGCGGCTCCGAGTCGGGGAACAAGCAGTCGGTTGATGAAAATCAAAAAGGAGCCAGAAAATGATTCAAACGTTTTTATCTCTTCTCGTAAGTCTGCAGGTGGTCTCCGCAACGCCGAGTCTTTTTGAACGCGTTGGAGATTTTTACCGACTCGATCAAAAAATCTCACAAAATCAAAAGAGCACAGCAATCGTTTCGCTAGCGCCTAAAAACGAACTCGCTCATCAAGTGATTGTCTTTCTCTCTTCGACCTGCCCTTGCTCCGTGAGTCACGAATCTCTCTTAAAGAGCCTCGCGGCTGAGTTTAAACAGAAAGACTTTCAATTTTTTGGCGTTTTAGCCAATCAGAGTGAGGACCGAGCCGGCGCGGAACGGCATTTTCAATCTGCAGACTTAGGCTTTCCGATTCTCCTCGATCTCCAATTACGACTGCTGAAGGAGTTGAGAGCCTTAAAAACACCGCATGTTTTTATTTTAAACTCCAAAGGAGAAACCGTGTACCGAGGAGCAGTCACCGACAGTCATGATGCTCCAGCTTCCAGCAAGAATTATTTAAAGACGGCCCTTCAACAGATTGCGCAGGGTCAAGCGGTGGACCCTCGACAGACACGCCCTCTGGGCTGTTTGATTGATCGTTAGGAGCACCCCATGAACACGCCATCGGCTATTTGTTTGTTCATCCTCAGCCAAATCTTGTTGGGTTGTGGGAGCCCTCTTTTGGATCACGAAGTGCGAACGAAACCCAAGGCAGCCACTGAGATCCCAGCCCCCTCTCGCCAGGAGCCCGAAGCACTCGAAAGTCGCACCGCGGTAGCTTTGCACAGATGCGATGTTCGCTCTCAGCCCTCTGATATTTGTATTGAGTTTGATTTTTTAGAGAATCCCCAAGTGATGGGAGTCATCAAAGGTTTTGAGGCCGATCTCACTTTTTTTGATGAGTCCACCAATGACTTGATTGAGATCAAAAAACTCACGCGAATTATTCAACGCGGAGAGGCGCAATGTTGCATGCCACCGCCTTTAACATTTAAGCAGACAGGGCCGGGTCAGTATCGAGTCTCACAAATTGAGTTTCACCTGCCCTCTCGATTTAAATTTTTAGTGGAGTTCGAGGGTCCTGACTCACAAGCCGAACGAGCTATTTTTGAAATCGAGGTCTCCGAATGAAAACTCTATGGATAGTCATCACGTTCATGGCCATACTCGTTCACTCTGACGTTTGGGCGGGTGGAGCGTGCTGCTCGGCTGGCACCAACTTTCCAAGCTTGATCACCAATGATGATCGAGCACAAATCGGGCTCTCGGTGTCAGGGAGCAGTCTCATCGGAATCAGTGACCGCTCAGGCGATGTTGAATTTTATCACGACGAGCAGTTTGATCGAAGTCTTACGACCAGTCTTTCTGGAGCGTCTTTGATTTCAGATCGATTTCAAGTCGGCGCGCGACTGCCCTTTGTTTTTCGCGATGTAAAGGATATGAACCGAGAGTCTTCGAGCTCTGGAATCGGAGATTTAAGTCTAGCCTTTAGTTTTGAAGCTCTTCCGCAATTATTTTACAATCCTTGGCAACCCAAAGTTTTTTTGAGTATCGGGTTGGTTCTACCGACGGGCGCCAATAAATACGAATCCACCGAAACTCTTTTCTCTGATGCTGTGGGAAAGGGACACTGGACTCCCCAGATCAATGCGATTGCTCTACAAGTTTGGGGGGACTGGGACGCTAGCGTCGCTGGATTAGCCCACTATTCTTTTGCCGAGACTTTTGAAAGCTCTCGGGGTGCTATAAAAATCAAGCCAGGCTTTGGTCTGAGCTCTCAAGCTCGGCTGGGCTATAGCTTGGGAAGAACTGGGCTTCGCCTTGGGGCTCATTTGGGACCACAGTGGCAGCAGGCTCAGAAAGAAAGTGATCAGTTTGGCGAACGCCAGCAAGCTCACCGCTTGGTGTGGGATGCGGGCCTTGAGGCCAACTACGGAATCTCATCCACTCAAAGTTTATCGTTGGCGTATCAAGATCAAACTTTGATTGGCCCGACCAACAATACCGAGCTTTCGCGCGGCTTGAGCTTAAACTACCGAATGGGTTGGCTGAGATAGATGGACTTATCTAAAACCGAGCAGATTTTTTTTGGCCGAAATCCTTTAAGAGAGGCCCTGAAAGCCCGAGTAAAAATAGATGAGATTTTTTATGAGTCTGAGTCTGCCCAAGCTTTTATTTTAAGCCTCAAAGAACTCAAAACTAATTCGATTAAATTATCGGCAGAGCTGCCTGGATCGGTCAAAAAGTACTCACACCAAGGCGTGGCCTTCAGGTGCAGACACCCATTTTATTTTTCTCTTGAGGCTTTGGCGCTTCAAAAAATGGGCTTTGTGATTGTTTGTAATGAGCTCGAGGATATTCATAACTTTGGATCGATTGCTCGATGTGCTGCGGGATTCGGAGCGCAGGTGATCATCCATGAGAGCAAACAGTCGGCAGAGCTCACACCGGCGGCAGTTAAATCGTCTGCTGGGCTAGCGTTTCATTTAAAGTTTTGCAAAGTACCTAAACTCGAGACTGCATTGAGCACTTTGGCCACCAACGGATTTCATTTAATTGGCCTTGATGCAGGCCCTCAAAGTCAAACTCTTCAAGAATGGTCTCCGCAATTTCCTCTCGCCCTGATTTTAGGCTCGGAGTCTGAGGGCTTAAGTCCAAGCACTCGAAAGCGCTGTGAGAGTCTCGTTCGTATTCCCACTGAAAAAATTCTAGAGTCTCTCAATGTTTCACATGCTGCAGCCATTGCCATGGCTTGGGCCTACCAAGCTAGATGACGTAGAGCCGTCTTTTAAATCGCTTGGCGGCAATTCCTACCAAGACCACTGAAAGAAGAATGAGCGCCGGAAAATGATAAACAAAAGTCTGTAAAATATTTTTATTCCAAAGGGCTGCTTGCACCAATTGCACCCCATGATAAAGCGGTGAAATTTGAACAAGGTTCCAAAGCCAAAAGGAATTTTGCGGTATCGGATAAAAGATACCCGACAAAAAATAAATCGGCGCAATACAGACCGAATAAACCATCTGAAATTGATCGATATTCTTGACCATCGTGGTGGCGATCAAACCCAGTGCCCCGTGGGCAAGACCAATCAAAGCGCCCACGATAGGGACTAAAAATAAAAAACTCCAATTGATCATTCCCAAAAACCCGAAAACGGTGGCTACCCCTGTTGCCATAAATGCTCCCTTGAGCATCACCCACAGCAACTCACCAAAAACAATCTCGGAGACTCCCATGGGGCTGGTCATCATTCCTTTAAAAGTACCATCCAAATTCAGTCGAAAATACGTACCGTAGCTGGTTTCAAAGAATGACGTGATCAATGCAGATCCTGCAGCTAAACCCGGCGCCATAAAAACCAGATATGATCGTCCTTCGATGTCTTGAACAAAAGCTCCCAGTCCTAAGCCAAAAGCCAGACTAAAAAAAACAGGATCTGAGACGGTCATTGAAATATTAGAAAAAAAGTTTTTTCTAAAAACCATCCAATGATGCTCGACCACTTTTAAAGACAGCAAAAAGGTTTCAAGCACCGTCGCGCAACTCCTTGCCTGTGATTTTTAGAAAAACATCTTCTAAATTGCTGGGCCGAAACAAAATAGGCTTTAACCCCTCTTCATCGACTAAGGATTTTAAATGGTCTAGCGATAGAGCTCTCAGCAAAATATGGAGTGGCTCAATAAAGACTTCTAAATTTGAATCACGCCTCCATGAGTCTAAGACGTCGGCCGAGATTCCCGCCCTCTCAAACAGCACCACCGATCCGGGGCAGAACTTTTGAACAAGCGCCTCGGGAGTGCCTTCCGTTGCGACTCGCCCTTCATTCATAATGACTAATCGTCGGCAGAGCTTTTGTGCCTCTTCCATGTAATGTGTCGTCAGGATAATGGTGACTCCTTGCCGCGACAGCTCGTGTACCTTTTGCCAAAGCAAATGTCGAACTGCTGGATCTAAACCTGTTGTCGGCTCATCCAAAATTAAAATCTCAGGCTCGTGTAAAAGTGCTCGAACAAACACAAGACGTCTTTGCATTCCTCCCGAAAGAGACTTAACCGGCTCATGACTTTTGGCCTCTAAGCTCATGAAATCCAAAAGATAATCAATACGCGCACGAAGTTTTGGTCCTGAAAGACGATGATAGGACCCGAAAATCTGAAGATTCTCAAAGACCGTAAGATTCTCGTCTAGGCAATTCTCTTGAGGCACGACTCCCAATCGCTTTTTGATTTCGCGAGAATGACGAGCGGGATCAAAATCAAAGACTCGCAGCGTCCCAGAGTCTCGCTCTCGAGCTCCGTAAAGCATCCGAATCAAAGTCGATTTGCCTGCTCCATTAGGACCCAAGAGTCCGAAAAGCTCGCCCCGCCCGACTGAGAAACTCACGTCATTGACGGCAAACAAATCTCCGTATCGACGCACCAAATTTGAAACATGAACGACTGGCGACACGCCCCTGATACACCATGAAGTCACTGAAAAGACTACTCAAGAAGTTTAAGTCTACTTAAAGCTCTTTGCATCAATCACAAAGCGATATTTTACTTGCCCCTTGATCATTCGATCGTAAGCTTCATTAATTTGGTGCGCCTGAATGAGTTCGATATCACTGGTGATTTTGTGCTTACCACAATAATCGAGCATCTCCTGCGTCTCCTTCAGCCCTCCGATGAGAGATCCTAAAATTTTTCTCCGCTTCAGAATGATCTGAAACACATTAAGATCTAATGCTTGATGAGAGGCCCCCACCATCACCAGACACCCCTCGCGCTTCAATAAGCCGAGTGCCTGATTAAGGTCATGTTTGGCCGCCACTGTATCGACAATGACGTCGAAGTGATTTTGCAGTTTAAGCATCGCCTGTTCATCAGAGGTGAGTGCAAAGTCCGAAGCTCCAAGCCGTTTCGCATCTAACTTCTTAGAGGGCGATCCGCTCAAGACTGTCACCTCAGAACCCATCGAAGCGGCCAGCTTAACGGCCATATGACCCAAGCCCCCAAGACCGAGAACCGCTACTCGACTCCCTCGTGTCACCCCCACATAACGAAGCGGTGAGTAGGTTGTGATCCCGGCACAAAGTAGAGGCGCAGCTCCAGCTGCATCGAGCCCGCTGGGAATTTTTAAAACAAAATCTTCGTTGACGACAATATGAGTCGAGTAGCCTCCGTGTGTCGGCGTTGTTTTATCTTGCTCCAAGCCATTGTAGGTGGGCGAAAATCCATTTTCACAATATTGCTCGAGATGCTCCTGACAGCTGGAGCACTTTCGACAAGAGTCTACTAGACACCCAACTCCCACGATGTCAGCGAGCTTAAATTTTTTCACCTGAGGACCCACTTGAATCACATGGCCCAAAATTTCGTGGCCCGGCACCATCGGAAAGATCGATCCACCCCACTCATCTCGCGCCTGATGAATGTCGGAGTGACAAATGCCTGAGTAATCGAT
Organism: Bdellovibrionota bacterium; assembly: GCA_044351695.1. Classification (GTDB taxonomy): domain Bacteria; phylum Bdellovibrionota; class UBA2394; order UBA2394; family UBA2394; genus JBILFF01. Next base: position 2,273 of record JBILFF010000040.1, on the reverse strand, counting down.
TTCAATTAAAACATCGCGCGGCCCAACATCTCGTCTTTCAATTTCTAAGGCTGAGATCGGACTCTGAGCAGACGCAGCACCGTAGGCTTTAACTTTCATGGAGACCTCCCTTTTCAAAAAGCACTCTTCTTTTCTCATGAAGCTCGTTTAGAATCATTAAAATGATCATTCATCTTACATTAAGCAAAGCAATAAAGCTCACCCATGGATAAGATTTTTTTATTGGGCCTCATGGCAGGAACTTTGACGAGCATTTCTTTTATCCCTCAAGCGGTGCGAATCTATCGAACGCGCTCTGCTCGTGACTTATCGATGCCCATGTTTTTTATTTTTTCGAGCGGAGTCATTTTATGGCTGAGTTACGGAATACTCATTCAGGACTTACCCATTATTTTGACGAACACCATCACGCTTCTTCTTTGCCTGAGCATTATCGCCATGAAGTTCTGGTTTCGTTAAGGCGGACTCACTCCTTATCTTCAAGACCAGCAGGAGCAAGCTTTGAAATCGCCACATCCAAAAGGTGCGGATGAAGACCCTGTATTTCTCGCCGCTCTTTTCGGGCGACTGCATTTCTCACAATATGAGCACCCAGATACCGAATAGGCTCAGGAGGAAACAAGCCCACCGATTTGCCCACCAATGGATAATCACTCCACTCATCTTTTAACTGAAGAGCCAAGCTCGAAAGAATTTCGCCTCCTATTTTAGAAGGACCCACACCGTTACCACTCCAACCCACACCATAGATAATGTTGGGATGATGATCAAAGCCTCCCAAAAGAGGAAGCGAGTGAGGTGTTCGATCAATCGGACCACACCAGTGATGCGTAATTTCGACGTCTTTGAAACTCGGATAGTACCTTCTAAAATCTTCTTCAACCGTTGCAGCTCTATGCTCATTCACATCAAAATCCTTGCCTAGGCAACCACCCCAGGCGATGCCCCAACCTCCCTTTCCAAAGGCAATTCGATGATCTGCTGTCACTTGATAGTAGTCGACCATCGTCTGAGAGTCGGTAATTCCCTCTCCTCCTCTCCAACCACAAGCTTCGATCTCGGTCTTAGCCGGTGCCGTTACGATCATGTCACTCGTGATTGCCACCAAGCTGCGTGCGAGCTCTTTAATCGATGCCGCCCAAGCATTCGTTGCAATCACCAGCGTTTGAGCACGCAGGCTCCCCTGCTCTGTTTGAATTTCGACAGGCTGAGATCGCGTGAATTTTTTTACTCGCGTGTTCTCAAAAATCTCGACACCCAAATCAAGCGCCACCCGCCGCAACCCCATCACCCACTTCGCCGGATGCACAAAAGCAGCTGATGGATCGTAGATTCCAGCCCGATGAACTTTGGACCCCGTGCGCTGCTGAACTTCTTGCGAAGACAGCCTCTGAAAAGGAGCTACACCTAAACTTTCACACGTTTTCAAAACCGAATTCCACGCGCCCTCTTGAAAAGCTGAGGTGGCCGTCCAAATCCAACCGCTCTGACGAAAATCAGCATTGATCTGATGCTCACGACAAAAAGCTCCAATCTCTGAAATCGCAGACTCTGAGTCTTTAGCCACACGAAGGGCCGACTCTTTCCCGAGAAGCTTGAGCAAAGAGGATATCTTGGGCCAGTAAGACAGTACAAATCCGCCATTTCGCCCTGAAGCACCACTGCCACAAAAGTCTGACTCAAGAACGCTGATGCGGAGCTGCGGCGCCTTTTGCTTGGCTCTAATAGCCGTCCATAAGCCCACCAACCCACCACCCATAATGCACAGCTCCGTCTGGTGTCGGCCCACCAACGAGTTTTGCAATTTGAAATCGCCCATGACCTGCTCAAGCCAAAAGGATCGATGCTTTTTCTGAATAAATTCCATCGCATGATTCTAAGCATCGAAAAAATCTGCGCAACAAATAAAATCAGAGCGTGGCAGCAAAATGTATTAAACAAATTTTAATTAGTATGTGATCGCTACCCTGATCGCCGTTCTTGGCGAGCCGCGCTACCGATCTGCGACGTTGCTTTTTCTTAGCCTCTAGAAAAGATCAGATTCAAAATAGAGACAGGGGGAGTATTCATTTGAAAACAATCGTCTCAATTTTTTTGGTGGCTCTACTTTTAGGGATCAGCAACCTCAGTGCGGGATTGCCTCCCAATGATCTTCATCTCGAAGACAATCTCTTTAGCGATCGAGCCAATATGACAGAACAGGAATTCCGGCAAATCACTGATCGAATTGTCGATTTTTATAAACCGATCGTCAGAGGTTTTGGAGCGGAACT
>JBILFF010000023.1:0-22498 GCA_044351695.1 Bdellovibrionota bacterium | reverse complement strand
TTCTTTGCTGAGGATTTGAGCGAGAGTTCGAGGAATCCGATGGGCGCTGAGTCCCATCAAGTATCGCTCTTCTTTTTCAGGACTAGAGAGAATTTGTAACACTCCCGATTCTCGCCAAGCGCCCACCGACCACAGCCTCTCTATCCTTCGGTAGTGACGAGTGCTAAATAAAAAAGACGCTAAAGAAAATTCAGACAAATCACTGGGCTTGCCAGTGATATTGGGCATGACGAGAGCGAGTGGGTTGCCCGAGGCCCCGGGAATCCACGAGGACTCGCTTTCAAAAAGCGCAGTCGGCACGTTCTTTTGCTCTAAGCGAGTGGCCTGCATCAGTCCCGAAACCCCGCCACCCACAATCTGTAGGGTTTCGGCTGACTTGTCTTTTTGCTGAAAAGCCCAAGAACCCCGTTCATACTCTCCAAAACACATTTCTCTTTTTCTGCCAAAGCCACGTGTCTTACGGACTTGAAAGCCTTGACTCATCAGGTGTCGCCTCACAAACCCTGTTGAAGCGTAAGTGGCAAAGCTGGTTCCCCGACGTGAGCAACGAGCTACTTCTTTAAAAATTTCTTCACTCCAAAGCTCTGGATTTTTTTGAGGCGCAAATCCATCAAAATACCACGCATCGACGGGCCCAGAAAATTCCTTCAGGTGAGAAGAGGCATCTCCTATCCAAAGATCCAAAAGCACTCGACCACCTTCGAATTCAAACCGATGAACGCCGTCGGGTAGCTCCTCATACTCCTCCAAAAAAGACTCGACCAAATCACTCAGCTCGGGCCAGGGCTTGAGGGCTTTTCGAATTTCTTGCGGGTTCAGCGGAAATTTTTCAAAAGAAGAAAACACGAGAATGGCATTTTGGGGGGCTGTTTTCTGCCAAAGATTGTAAGTCGCCAAAAAATTTAAACCGGTACCAAAACCGAGCTCTGCGATATGAAAAACTTGGGCCGATGAAAATTTTTCAGCAAGGCGATTGAAGCCCAAAAAAACGTATCGACTTTCTTCGAGTCCGTTTTCTTTGGCATAGTAAATGTCATCAAAGGCAAGAGACACCGGCGTAAGATTTTCAGTCCATCGGAGCACGAAGAGCTGAGTACTGGAAAGCTGAGACGAAAACCAGTATGAAAGCGAGGTGCAAACATCCGCTTTCAAGCCCGCGCAGCTCGTGTCCAAGTCCTCAGAAGGCTTGGGGATTTTGAGCAAATACCTATCGCCGACGAGTCTGATTTGTTTGGATGCCCAGCGAAGAATTTTCGTAAAGAAAGAAAGTGAGAACCCCACGCGCTCATTCAAAGATCGACCCGCCATGTATGGCGTGAGGATTCATCAAAAGACGATTTTGGAGCGCGGATTGCTTGCGGCTTCTTCGGGAAATTTTGCGCAAGCGATTGCGCATGCGGCTCAGCAAATAGGTGTTCGGGCGCGCATTGTGATGACGAGTACAACCTCGGATTTTAAGGTGAAGCGCACCAAGGGCTTTGGCGGAGAAGTGATTTTTGCCGGAGAAACTTTCGAGAGCCGAGAGCTTAAAACTGCTGAGATTCTCGAGCACGATCAGCCTGTCTTTTTACATCCTTTTGATTGTGAAGAAACCATTGTGGGAGACGGCAGCTTGGCCCTTGAGCTTCATCAACAGATACAGGGTCCCTTAGATATTTTTGTGCCTGCCAGTGGCGGCGGATTGCTGGCTGCGACAGCAACGATTTATTCGGAGCTTGACTCGTCGGTGCGAGTTTTTGGCGCTCAACCCGTGAACAATGGCTCGCTCGAGAAGTCTTTTCGGCAAGGTCGTCGCGAAAAAGTAGCCCCCTTTAAAACAATCTGTGACAGCTTGATTGCTCAGATTCCTGGAGCAAATACTTTTCCGCTGATCCAAAAATACGTGGAGGATGTTTTCAGTCTCAGTGAAAACGAAGTTCTTCAGTCTTTGGTAGATCTTTGGGGGCAGTATCAGATTTTCACAGAGCCAGGATGCGCTTGTGCCTGGGCAGCTGCTAAAAAGTCGGATTCCTTTGACGACCCCAGCCGCATTAAAGTTATTATTCTCACGGGGGCGAATGTGGAAGCTTCTCAATATAAGAAATGGGGAATAGGCGATGTCGAATAAAGCTCTGCAGGAATTAGAGGTACTTCTCAGGGAGTGGAACTCAAGCTCTTTGGGGCGTCGAAGTTTTTTAGCATCCATGCCCTTTCTGTTGGCGGCCTGTGCCCCGAAGACCAGTAACCGATATCGAGAGGGCGATAATCGTGGCCAAGAGACAAAAATCACTCCAGCAGACGAAGCCCAGATGACTAAAGAAATTTTACCAAAGATGCAAAAAGACTATCCGGCGATGAAGGACCCCTGGATGCAAGCCTACATCAGCCGCTTGGGCGACCGAATTGTTACGGCCAACAATCTCGATGGCAATCCCTATCGATATCGTTTTTCGGTGGTGGGGGTAGATATGGTGAATGCTTTTGCCCTTCCGGCAGGAACAATTTTTGTGACGGCTCCATTAATTGAAATGGCTGAGACCGAGGCCGAACTTGCGGGAGTCGTGGGTCACGAGATCGGGCATGTGAAGGCAAGACATGCGGCAGAGCGCTTCGATCGCGCAAAAAGAGAGCAAAAAAGATCCATTCTTTCTGCGCTCGGAGGCGGTGCGCTTGGTGGAGCCGCCGGTTTTGGCTTAGGAAAGCTTCTGTGCCCGCCGCGAGATAACGAGTGTTTAGCGAAAGCGACGGCGCTTGGGGTCGCTGCTGGGGCGGGCGCGGGACTATTGATTCAAAAATATGGTTTTATGGCGAACTCTCGAGAGGATGAGCTTGAGGCAGATCGTATTGGGTTTCGAACGACGGTTGCGGCTGGGTTTTCGAAAGATCATGTGGGCGATTTTTATGAGAAGCTTTTAAAGATTGAAGAAAAACATCGAGGTAAAAGCGGGGGTCTTTTGGCTGGCCTTGCCGATGCGATGAGCACCCATCCACCGAGCCGAGAGCGTGTCGCACAAATGAAAGAGCTTGAGCGTGCAGAAGCCCAAAAGAAGGGGGAAGTTTCGAGCAAAGAATTTGCCGAAGCCAAGGAGCGCGCGACGAATTGGTCACAGAAAAATAAAAAGAAGAAATCGAACCGGGGTTGATCTCGGGAGTCTTTAAAACTCTTCGGGCAGTTTTTTGCACGCCCCTACTCTATCATGAGATTGATAGATGCAGCCTTCTCGAGCCGATTCCATATGGCTCGCCAATGCTCATCTTTTTGCTCACTCGTCTTTTTTACCCAAGCGAAGCTAACGCCTCGGCTCTTCAGGGCTTGAAGTTCTGCATAGAGGAGCCTGGCCGTTTTCTGCGGACTCTCTGAAAGAGGAATCTCATAAGATGTTTGATCTTTGAGCTGAAGCTTTTGAGCAATCTCTTGAAGCCTCTCTGCAGATAGTCCGTGTTCATCGGTGATCACGAGAGGAATCTCGGGTCGATAGTGCTCTCGAAAGGTTCCAGGGCTCAACTTCAAAGAAGACTCCGAGCTCGAGTGTAAAACTTTTTGATTAAGAACCGCTTCGATTTGCTGAGCCGTGATCATTCCGGGGCGCAAAATCTGAGGCAGATCCTGAGTAAGATCAAGAACAGTAGATTCAATCCCCACCTCACAAGGGCCCCCATCAACGATTAAAAACTTAGCCCCAGGGAACTCCGCTCGCACATGAGCGGCCTGAGTGGGACTGGTGCGTGTAAAGCGATTCGCGCTGGGTGCTGCGATGGGCACTCTCAGCCCCCGTAAAATTTCACGTGTGAGGGCGTGAGCGGGAGCGCGAAGGCCGACACTAGGGTGTCCTGCGGTGATGAGATCGGAGACTCGATCATTTTTGTTTAAGATCAGTGTCAGGGGTCCTGGCCAGAAGGCTTTTGCCAAAATACTGGCCGAAGTAGGCCAGTCGGTAACTAATGTTTTTGCTTGTTGCTCATCAAAAACGTGCACGATGAGAGGATCAAACTGGGGCCGAGCCTTGGTTGTAAAAATGGATTCGATGGCCTGTGGCTGATCAATCGCTGCTGCTAATCCATACACGGTCTCGGTGGGAATCGCGACGATCCGGCCCTGTGCGAGTTCGTCCACAGCCCTTCGAACTATTGTAGCTTGGTCCACAGTTCACCCAATAGATTGTCAAAGGCTGCCATGGCCGACAGAGGAAACTCATGTGCTCCATCAAAGGCAAGAAGCTCCGCTTGTGCGCCTCCCTTTGTAAAGGCTTGATGGAGTTTTTCGGCTAAAGAAAAATCAAGGACCTGGTCAAACCGACCATGGGTTTGCAGAACACGAAGGCCTTGGGTTTTATGAAGAAGATCTTCCCAGCCCGCTTCTGCCAAAAACGTTCCGCTCCAAACGCCAAGGGCTAGGGGCCACTGTGTCTCTCGAAGCACAAGATCGGTGGCGATGGTGGCGCCTTGGCTAAACCCACTAATGAGAGATCGAGAGTAATCCAACTCAAGCTCTGTCATCAGGTGCTTAATTTGCTCGCGAGCTTTTTCAAAACCCTCAAGGGTCGGCAGATGAAGCTGACGAAGTCGGCCGGTTTTCATCCACTCTTGAATCTCCGACAATCGAATAGGAAACCAGGCATAGCCCTGCATTCCGTTGCCGATGTCAACGGAGACGGGTCCGCGTGGAAAGATCCAATTAAAGTGCGGAGCATTCTGAAGATGGAGAGCGATAGGGGCGAAATCTTCTTCGTTTGCACCGTAACCATGCATCAGAATCACGCTGGCTTTGCTCGCATCCAGTGGCTCGGTACAGAGAAGCTCAAGCCCGGCCACTTTCTTTTTAGTCCAGATTAGATCGGTGTGGGTTTTCGACATCCCCGCTGACATAGCCTTGTTTGAGCTTGATTTGAAGCGAAGCTGAGGCAATCCTGTAAGTAGAAGAGGTTACTGATGAATCAAGCGTTGATGGATGTGGGGTTGTTGGTTTTGAGGCTTGGAGCGGGTGGGGTCATGCTCGTAGCGCATGGCTGGCCCAAGTTGCTCCATTATTTTGATCCGGATTTTGATATCAGTCGATTCCCTGACCCCATTGGACTAGGTGGGGCCATGAGCCACCATTTGGCCACGGGCGCAGAGTTTCTCTGCTCCATCACCCTTATCCTAGGGGTGCTTACTCGTTTGTCGGCTGTTCCTTTGGCATTCACCATGGCGATCGCTTTTTTTGTAGTGCATGCGTCGGACCCTTTTCAGGTCAAGGAGCTTGGCTTCGTCTACCTCATTATGTTTGTGACTTTGGTTTTTACGGGTGGGGGTCGATTTGCGTTGGTCAAGAGCAAGACCCTTGTTCTTTCTTAAGAGATGAGAGCGATTCTGGCTGGAGCCACTGGGGCGGTGGGCGCAAGCCTTCTGCGCCGTTTAGCAGTAGACCCTCGAATTTCTGAGCTTCGAGTCATTTCGCGCAGAGGGCTCGATTTTGATCATCCAAAGATCGAGTCTCGCGTCTTTGAATTCGACCGAATTCTGGATCACGCTTTGTTTTTACAGGGAGATCATTTTTTTTGCTGCCTTGGTAGCACTCTCAAGAAGGCTGGAGGTTTGGATGAATTTAAAAAGATCGATAAAGATTATGTGCTACGCTTTGCACGGCTTTCGGCCATGCAAGCGGTGAGGGGCTTTTCTTTAGTGAGTTCCAAGGGCGCAAATTTAAATAGTGCGTTTCCTTATTTTCGAATCAAAGGAGAGCTTGAGGAGGAGCTTTCAAAAATTCCTTTTCAAGCTCTTATCATCCACCGACCGGGTCTGCTTCTGGGAGAGCGCGCGAACTCAGACTTCCGCCCCTTTGAATCCATGGCTCAGTGGGGAAGTAGGGCGCTCGGAGCGTTGGGTATTAAAACCGGCGCCACTCCCATTTCGGCTCTTGTTGAATCCATGGCGGAGGAGCCTTTTCGAGAGGGATTTGGGAGGCGAATCGTCGAGAAATACTAGAGCTTTTCAAAGTTGCGCATGGTCTCTACTAGTTTCTCAACACCAGCCAGCGTCATCGCATTATAAATTGAAGCTCTAAAGCCTCCAGCGATGCGATGACCCTTAAGACCAAGGATGCGCTCTTTTTCGGTAAAACTTAGAAATCGAGCGCGCTCTTCTTCAGGGCCTTCTCGCAAATCGAAAACGACATTCATCATTGAGCGATCTTCTTTTTTTACCGGGCAAAAAAAGCGTCCCGACGAATCTAAAAAGTCATAGAGTGTCTTGGCTTTTTTTCGATTGATGCTTTCGATGGCATCAATTCCGCCCATTGATTCAAGATATTCAAACACAAGATCGGCCATATAAATCGCAAAAGTATTTGGGGTGTTATAGAGCGATTGAGCCGCCATTTGGTGACGATACTGCAAAAACGGAGGCAGATCCTCGCGTCCTTGTTCGGCAAAAGATTTTCGGATCAAAACAACACAAAGCCCCGATGGACCTACATTCTTTTGGGCGCCAGCAAAAATGAGATCGAATTGATTGTAGTCTATTCGACGAGAAAGAATATCACTGCTCATATCGACCACGGTGGGCACGCCCCTCTTCAAGACAAAATGACTCCACTGAGTACCAAAGATGGTGTTGTTCGAGCAGTAGTGGAGGTACGAAGCCTTGGGAGAAATGTCAGAAACTTGAACGAGTGGAAGCTCGCGAAATTTTTTATTCTCACTCGAAGCGATGACTCGAAAGCTTGAGATCGGCATCATTTCTTTCATGGCGCGCTCAGTCCAATGGCCGGAGTGCACCATATCGATGGGATGGTCTTCTCTAAAAAAATTCATCGGAATGAGTCCAAACTGCTGCGTCGCGCCCCCATGTAAAAAAAGAACGGCGAAGTCGTCCGAGAGGCCTGTGAGTCTTCGAAGCCGCTGTTCAGCGCTCTGACAAACGCTTTCAAAGGTCTTCGAGCGATGGCTGATCTCCATGATGCTTACGCCAAGTTGTTGATAATCCGTAAGTTCTTGCCGAACCCGCTCTAATACCTCAAGAGGCATGGTCGCTGGGCCCGCGCTAAAATTGAAGGCTCGATTTCCCATAGAATTTTTGTATAAGACTTTTCTGCAAATTGCAGCTTTTATGAACGCGATGGAAAATGCCAAATCAGAGTTTGGAGTCCCTCCCTTGTCTGATCTTCAACACATAACAGCCTATCAGTTTAAGTCTGTTGAGGATCCTCTTGGTTTTAAGAATCGCCTGGTCGAGTTCGCTTTGCCACGAGGTATTCAGGGACTGATTATTTTAGCGAAAGAGGGAATTAATTTTAGTGCAACGGGCTCCTCGGAGAGTCTTGAGCAGTTTAAGAGATTTTTAGAAACGGACTTGGGTTTTGACTCGCTCTACTACCAAGCGAGTTCTTGCCCTCGTGAGGCTTTCACACGCTTTTCAGTAAAGATCAGACCAGAAATTGTGACCTTCAAAGCCGAAGTCGGATCGCAGCGAGCCCCGTACATTACTCCCGAGGAACTCGCCAAAGAGATGAGTGAGAATGGTGATCTGGTGCTTTTGGATTGCCGAAAGAAGATGGAGTTTAAGTACGGTAGTTTTGAGGGAGCTGTTCCCTTAGAAATGAGTTTCTTTCGTGAGTTTTCCGAGCTAGCCAAGGAGTTTCCTGAGGAGTGGAAGTCCAAGAAGCTTGTTACTTTTTGTACGGGCGGGATTCGCTGTGAAAAAGCGGCCAGTTATTTGAAATCTCAAGGTTTTGAGCAGGTCTATCAGCTTCATGGTGGAATCATTCACTATCTCCAAGCGGTGGGCAGAAAGCATTGGCGCGGAGAGTGTTTTGTTTTCGACAACCGAGAAATCTTAGACGCCCAATAGAAATCCCTTTGGTTTTCTAAAGCTCGGATGCTAAATTTCGAGCTGGGGAAACTTTGGAGGGGATTATGATTTTTCGGGGGCGAGTGTCTCGATCTCATCGGGCACAGGTTTTTGTTCAGTCGACATTGGTTTTTTGTTTCGCTTTAAGCTTACATGCGGTTTTTGCGGACTGTGCGGGGCTTCTTCTCGAAACTCAAAGAGCTGTGGTGCGACCGCAGTTTCGATTTTCGATAGAGGGCAATGAGTGGTTGATGCCCAGTTTTCAAGGCAAAGCCAAGACGACAACTTCCATGATGGGATCTCCATTTATTTATGTCACCACTCCTCAATCTGGGGGCGACTATGTTGTCATTAAAAAGGGCGACGTGGGTTTTGGATTTAGTGCCGCTAAGCCTGCTACTTTTGAATTCCTTGATTCAAAGGAGCTCGTCTTAAATGAGCTTCGATCTGATGGCACTCGCAGCTTTTTTCTCGCCTTGATTTCGGGCGAACAATTCGGGAATTCAGTCGTTGCCAAAGTGGCGAGGACCGAAGACGCAGAGACGGGGCGCTTGGGATTCGGTGATTTTGAGCCATTGCTTTTAGAGGGTGTTGATCATGGATCGAAGCACTTTTCTACGGCGGCGAGACCGGAAAGCACAGAGTTTTGGATGTCAGACGGCTCTGAGAATCTTAGAGTTTTGCAACTCGGCGAAAAAGGAATGGCGCTTCAGAGTGTGATTCGAGTTCAGGATTTGTTGGGCTCCGATCCCGAGGGCTCTGCTTTTAAAGCGCTAGAAGGAATCCAGTTTTCATCAGATGGTCAGCTGGCGTTTGTGATTGTTCGCTCGCAAGCGGATGTGCGCTGGCTCGTTCCGATTCGCATAGCTGAAGTTCCTAATGAAAAAGAGGATTCGATGAGTGTGAGTTACGAGTCCAGTCCTGAGCGCGCCATTAAGCTAGAGAGCGAGGAGCAGCTTGTCATGAGACCTGATCGTCCGCTTTTGATGTTGATCGGAGGATCTCAAATTCGTGTTCTCAGTTTTCAACAAGGCTCTGTAGAGCTGACTGAAATCTTAAGGTCCAGCGAGGGGCCTCTCAATCAACGCGAAGGCGTTGTGGCTTTTGATTATCATTGGGATGGGATCCTTCAGCCTACTAATAAAGAGCAAAGCAAGTTTCGATTTGTGGGTGATTTAAAAAGTCATGTGATGATTTTTGATCCACAAAGAAACACTACGAAACTGCTTTGGCTAAACTGGGGCCAAAAACTCTAGCGAGGTCTCCATTTTTGCATTCCGCGATGAATGCCCAAGAGAGTGATAAGGCCTTCCCACCAGCTGTGGGGCAGCAGAGATTTGACGAGCGGAATGAGTTTTGCGAGCGGAGGGGCGGTGAAGAAAAATCTTCCGCCTGCGCATCGATCGAGGATTTGGCTGGCCAGCTTTTGTGCGTCCAGAGTTTTAGTGAAAAGGGGCGCCTCAGCTCCCTGAAAAAGTTCGGTTCGAATATAGCTCGGGCAGGCCACCCCCACCTGAATACCACTGGGATGATTTCGAAGTTCGAGGGAGAGGGACTCTGAGAATCCCAAAACACCCCATTTAGAGGCCGAATAACTACTTGCGAGCGGAAAGCCCACGAGCGCACTAGCGCTGGCGATATTCCAAAGCCGAGAGTTCTTTTTCAGAAGGAGCAGTGGCAATAACTCATGGCTCCAATCCAGCGGAGCTCCTAGATTCACTTGAAGCGTTTGTTGATGCTGATTCAAATCGACTTTTAAAAACTCACCCCCATGAACGATTCCGGCATTATTGATTAAAACATCGAGTCCGCCCGTTTGGATGAGCCAATTCTTTACCTCCTCTCTTAGCGATCTGGATAAAAGATCTCCCGAAAAGCCGACGAGCAGCGGATGATCCCGCTTGAGTTGCTCTAAGGAGGGTTCATGCTTGTCTACCACAATGACGTGAGCACCTTGGCGAATCAATTCGTCGACTAGCGCACGGCCTAGCCCGCGTGCGCCTCCAGTGACAAGAACCCGCTTTTCAAAAAAAAACTTAGGCATTCTTAAATTTATTCTGTTTTTTGGTGCTCCCCAAGGCTTTATTACGGGGGAGGAGTGTTCGAGTGATTTTGAAATCGGATCAAAGAAAACCAAGGGTCGTTATTGCCGGTGCCAGTGGCTTTGTGGGCCGAGCGCTCTTGGGAAGTCTCGGGGAGGAGTTTGAGTTGGTGGGGCTCTCTCGAACGCGAAGCCGTGCTGATTTAAAGAGTTGCGACTTGTTTTCGCTCAAGGATGCAGAGGAGTCGATCGCAGGTGCTGATGTGGCTATCTATTTAGTGCATTCGATGATGCCGTCGTCGAGGCTAACGCAAGCAAGTTTTGCCGATCTGGATCTGATTGCAGCAGATAATTTTGCGAGAGCTTGTCGTCGGGCTGGAGTGAAACAGATCATTTATTTAGGGGGGCTTCATCCGCAGAGTGCCACGAGCTCAAAGCATTTAGAGAGTCGTCAAGAGGTCGAAGATACGCTTCGCGCTGCAGGTGTTCCCCTAACGAGTCTTCGGGCCGGACTGATTATTGGCTCAGGAGGCTCAAGCTTTATGATTTTAACTCGGCTGGTCGAGCGTCTACCTCTCATGCTTTTACCTCGCTGGACCGAGACGAGAGCTGATGGAGCGAGCATCGAGGATGTCGTTTTTTTTATCCGGTTTTGTATTTTGAACCCATCGTGTTTTTCAAAGGCCTTCGATCTCGCCTTTGACCAGAGTTTTACTTATCGCGAGCTCATCGAAGAAACGGCCAGGGTATTGGGGCTCAAGCGGCGATTGATTTCTTTGACTGTAGGAAGCCCGCGACTATCGGCTCTTTGGGTGCGCATGGTGACGGGTGCACCTTTGGCGTTGGTGACTCCTTTAGTAGAGAGCTTGCGATATCCTCTGCTTTTAAAAAATGATGAGTTGTACCGACTTTCACAGCGGCCTCGCTCGAGTTTGCATGCAGCTTTAAAAACTGCTTTGCAGATGGGGCATCAGCGAGATCGGCTGAGAGAGATGCGGGCTCGGCATCAAAGTGTACAAGAAAAAAATGATGTTCGATCAATTCAACGACTTCCTCTTCCATCGACTATGCGAGCGAGAGATGTGGGTTTAGAATACTTGATTTGGCTTCAGAGTTTTTCTCTTTTTCTGATTCGGATCGTCGCCACAAAGAATCAGCGAATCGAATTTCGGTTTCTTGGATTTGCTCTTCCGCTTCTCATTCTCGAGCTTGATTTAGAGCGAAGCTCAGACGATCGTAGTTTGTTACGGATTCGTGGCGGGATGTTGGCGATCCCCGACGGAAGGGGGCGGCTTGAATTTCGAGAGGCACTCGGGGGCCGGTTCGTGATTGCTGCTGTTCATGACTTTCTTCCGCGGCTTCCATGGATCATCTATAAATACACACAGGCCGTAGTGCATCTCCTGGTGATGCGAGCCTTTGCAAGGCATTTGGGGCGACTGCGAATTGCAAAGCCCGAAGTTTTTTAGAAAAATCGAATCGTTCATTATTGAGAGTTCGGATCCGGGGGGAGGGACCTTTGAGGCTTGTGTGCCAAGTAAGAATTCAGAGTCGGGCCCAAAAATCGACCTAGAACGATAGGGTTAATTTTAGCCACATCAACAACAAAGAGTGCGTCGATCGATCCAAAATCCCGATCAGCAAGAAAGGTCACAACTCTTCCGCCAAGAAGATCTCCGTAATGCTTGATCAGCTGAGGAAACTCAGGAAGATCATGGCTAGCGACTGAGGACTCAATGTGATGAAACCAGTGACTGAGATCTTTGCCGTTTCGGGCTGAATCAACAGCGGGCTCCAGCCAGCGAATTGAAAATGGAGCGCTGGGTAGTACAAACGGAGGAAGCGGTTCCAAAAATATTTCGCTTCCGGAAACCATGCGGTTTTTGCGTAAAAAATTCACCAGAAGGTGATGGGAGTAGGGGCTCATCTTTTGGCTCATCGAAACAGAGCCAATTAGTTTTCTGTATTGGGGGTTGCGGATTAAGAAGGATCCTATTCCCTTCCACAAAAGATCCAACCCCCCCTTGTATTCTGGAACAACAAAAGCTCGGCCTAATTCAAGCATGGGATCTTCGGGATGCATGCGCTCTTGAAAGAATCGCACAAATTGCGCCAATAGCATTTTATCTAAAGTAGATTGGTCAGTTCCGTATGCGCGATAAGCCCCTCCAATTCTCTTGCTGACGGGGTCCCAAAGAATCACATGCCAGTACCACTCATCAAAAACATCGCGATCGTATGTTTGACCACTCCCTTCGCCAATCGCGCGAAACACAGTTTCTCGTAATCGCCCGAGTTCCCGAAGAATGACCTCCGACTCATTTCCCTTCATGAGCAAGACCAGCGGCTTTTCGCTGAGCCGATCCCCATAAAGCAGTCTCGACCCAGTTCCACCAAGCTCTAAGATTTGGTTCACTTCTTTTGCAAGAGCTTCAGGGTCTTCTGCAGGAGCGATCGTCTGGCGAGGACCGCCTGACTGAGAAAAAATGTTTTCACAATGCGGAAGACATTCAGAGCTTTCTCTCAGCGCAGACATCAGTTGGCTTGAATCCATGTGAGCGATGAGGGGTGCGGGGACGATGGGACCGAGGCGTACATGGATCGAGCGGTCTCTTTTGTTTACAAACTCTCTGATCAGTTGAAAAAGATGCAGGTCATCAGAGAATCGACCCAAAGCGTAAAAGAGCCGACTGTTTTGCCCTTCTACAAAGGCCGGCAAAACATTCGCTCCCGATTTTTGAACGAGGCTACCGACATTCGGTGCCCAATCGAGGTCGATGGGCTGGCGCTTTTTTGAATCCCAGCGGCTCACGGCACCTGCTGGAAACACGATCAAAGCACCGCGATCATTCTTGAGCCAACGAAGAGCCTCCGTAAGACCTCGACGATTTGTCGAGCTGGCGTTGGGTCCTCCGGTGTTGTCGACGTAAAGAAGATGCTCATCTCCATTCTCTAAGCCCTTCAGCATGATCGTCGACATGAGCTTAACGTCGGGTCGAACTTTTTGAACAAGCTCGAGCAAGGCAAAGCCCTCAACGATTCCGAACGGATGGTTGGCCACAATCACCAGTGGCCCGTGTGCCGGAATCTGATTCAGAAAAACAGGAGTGGCGTCTACGGTCAGGTTTAAAAATCGAAGTATCCTTGTGGACAAAGGAAGCTGGAGGTCCTGGGTGTGGACATGTTGAAGCAGAGCTTGCAGTCGATCAAAACCTAGCAACCAATCGACAAGGCCCCGCACGCTATCGCCTCTCAAGAGTTTGGGAACTTTCGGGTTGTTCAGGATTGCCTCGCGCCAAAGCCCGAAGCTTCGACGGAGTTCATCCGCGCATGTTTGCTTGGATGCCGAGTGCTGGGCGACCAAAGTTCGGCCAGACGAAACCAAAAAAAACACGATTAAAAATGATAGTAGGCCCCGAGATAACAATCTCGAGATGGCTAGCATATTCCATGGGGTGCTGAAATGACTATTCGAAGGGGCTTTCGATGAGTTGCTTAAATCCCCGAAAGTCATGAAAATCTGGTCGCGGTGTGGGGTGGCTGAGAGCCCAGTGGCACGTAAATCCATCACTGAGTTTTAAGATGGCCGAAACTCCAAGCTCACGTGGCAATCGGGGAACGGGTAAAATCACTTGAAGCTTAAAATCCTTAGGTCCCAGCTGAGCACCGATTTCTTTAAGAGGTCGCAATTGTTCACTATTCTCTTTTCTTAGGCGGTACTCATTAAATTCCATCGACCAAAAGTGGCCGGACGGAGAAAAGTTCCACTCCCAGTAGCGAGAGCTTTGGGTCTCTTTGAGAAACAATTCAAAGCAGCTCTCATTCCAAAGATTCTCAGTCCAAAGTCCCTCTTTCACAGGCTTGGGCCAGAGGACTCGGTCGGTGGGCCCTTTGACGTGGTATTGAAGCTCCAAAGAGGAGCTATTGACCTTCAAATCGACTTGGATCCGAAAGCTCGCCGTAAGGGCTGTCTTTTCAAAGACTTGTAAATCAAACACGTCGCGCATCATAAAACTCCGAGACCTTGTCTTTCTCTGTATTCAAGGCTACGAGCCCTCCAGTCATGGCGCAAGCTGAAGTCTTTGATCTGATTGTTGTTGGGGGGGGTGCCGCCGGATTTTTTGGCGCGATTCGTGCGCTCGAGCAAGCGCCGGATCTTCGAGTTTTAATTGTAGAGTCGGGCCCCGAGCTTCTCTCAAAGGTCAAAATTTCAGGTGGAGGTCGCTGCAATGTCACCCATCATCTTTTTGATCCGCGGCGATTTGCGGAGCGATACCCTCGAGGTCAAAAAGAGATCCTCGGAGTTTTGCATCGGTTTCAGGCTCGCGACACTGTGCGCTGGTTTGAGGAGCGCGGTTTAAAATTAAAGACAGAGTCAGACGGAAGAATGTTTCCGGAGACCAATGATTCCTCGAGTGTGATCTTTTTGTTTTTGAATCTCTGCAAAAAATATGGAATCGAAATCCGAACAAAAACAAGTGTGCTGGAGTTGACCAAAACGGCAGATCATTTTTGCGTCAAAACATCGGCTGGCGAGTTGTCCGCTCGAGCCGTTCTTTGGGCCTCGGGTGGAAACCGAAGTTCTTGGAAAATTTTACAAGGCTTGGGGCATCAAATCGTTTCTCCCGTCCCCTCACTTTTCACATTCAAGTTAGATCCCAACCCCTTTGAGGGGCTCGAGGGCGCGGCACTTCCGGATGCTCATTTAAACATCGTGTTTCCTGCGGTCCCTGTCATGGAGTCGCGTGGACCCGTGTTGATTACTCACTGGGGTGTGAGTGGACCAGCAGTTTTGCGTTTATCGGCTTGGGGAGCTCGAGCTTTTGCCGACTGTGACTATCAAATAGCGGTACACCTTCAAGCGAAAGCGGATCGGAGTCGTGAGGCTTGGTTGGAGTTGTTTCAGAAGCGCCGAAAAGTCGCACCAAAAAAGCAGTTGGCTAATGATCACCCCCCCGAGATCTCGGCCCGCCTTTGGCAAAGATATGTGATGATAGCGCAGATTCCTGCAGAGCGATTCTGGTCTGAGCTCAAAAAAGAAGAGGCGCAAGCTTTGGCGGCTTGCCTGACTGATCTCGAGCTCAAGATGGTGGGACGCGCAATTTACAAGGATGAGTTTGTGACGGCTGGTGGAGTCGAGTTAAAAGAAATCCACTTTCAAAGTCTTCAAAGCAAAATTCTTCCTGGCTTGTATTTCGCGGGAGAGGTGCTGAATATAGATGGCATCACGGGCGGATTTAATTTTCAAAATGCGTGGTCGAGTTCGTGGGTCGCTGGAACCGCCATCGCCGAAGCCCTGGGGGAATCGATTTCTGCCAAGACCGCTCATTTTTGATTTTTAGATTGGCGAATCTAAAAAAACACGCAAGCCTATGACTTTGGTACTACAAATTTAAGAGTCCGTTGCTGAAGAAATGGTGAAAACTCACACAAGTAGTTTAGGTGTGCTGGCGCTGGGAGCACTTGGCGTCGTTTACGGAGATATCGGAACGTCTCCTCTCTATGCCATACGAGAGTGCTTCGACAAGCATACGGGGCTCAGCCTTACTCACGATCATATCTTGGCCGTCTTATCGATGATCTTTTGGTCGTTTATGGTCGTAATCTCTCTCAAGTACATGTTCCTCATTTTGAGGGCAGATAATCGGGGAGAGGGGGGTATTTTGGCCCTGATGGCTCTCACGAATTCAAAAACGGGACATATCACCAAACGTTTTAGTCTCGGCTTTTTGGTGCTCGGGATATTTGGAGCCGCTCTGTTTTTTGGCGATGCGATGATTACTCCGGCGATCTCTGTTTTGAGTGCGGTGGAGGGACTGAAAGTAGCCACTCCCGTGTTTAAGCCCTATATCATTCCCGTTACCTGTATCGTTTTGACTCTTCTTTTTATGGTCCAACGAATGGGCACTGGTCGAATCGGTTTTATCTTTGGGCCGATCATGTTTCTTTGGTTCACTGTTTTGGGGGCGCTGGGACTTTCTGAAGTGGTTCGTACGCCCGAAGTGCTTGCCTCTTTGCACCCTTATTATGCGATCAGCTTATTTCTCGAAAATCCAAAGGTCGCCTTTTTAGTTTCGGGGGCTGTGTTTCTGGTGCTGACTGGGGGCGAAGCGCTGTATGCGGACATGGGTCACTTTGGTCGAACGGCTATGCGTTGGTCTTGGTTTTTATTGGTCTTGCCGGGCCTCTTTATCAACTACTTGGGTCAGGGCGCTCTTTTGATTCGTGATCCGGGGGCTGTCACCAATCCCTTTTATCTGATGGTGCCAGAGTGGGCGCTTTACCCCATGGTTTTGTTGGCGACGCTTGCAACGGTGATTGCTTCGCAAGCCGTGATTTCTGGAATCTTTTCTCTCGCGCGGCAAGCGGTTCAGCTAGGCTACTTGCCCCGGATGAGAATTATGCACACCTCAGCAGAGGAGATCGGTCAGATCTATGTTCCTTTGATGAATGGATTTCTCTTCGTCTCGACGATTGGTTTGGTTTTGTCTTTTCAAACGAGCTCCAATCTTGCCGCTGCGTATGGTGTTTCTGTTTCAATGATCATGGTGATCACAACTATTTTGGCGATGATCGTTGCCAAGAGAATCTGGGGCGTTCATCCGGTGATTGTCATTTTTTGTGGATGCATTTTTTTAGTCTTTGACCTCATCTTTTTGAGCTCAAATCTCATGAAAATTATGGACGGGGGATGGGTGAGCTTGGTGATTGCTGGGCTACTCGCGCTTTGTATGCTGACTTGGAAGCGGGGCCGAGCCATTTTGATGGATCGACTGGCGCAGGTGAGAGTTCCTCTGCTTGATTTTGTAAAATCGGTGGAGGGGCGTCCGATCACTAGAGTGCCGGGGACGGCCGTTTTTATGACGGGTGATCCTGATGGAACGCCTATTGGCCTTAGTCATAACCTTCTTCACAATCATGTGCTGCACGAGACGGTCATCATCATGAATGTTCGGACCGAAGATCGCCCCTATGTTTTGAATGAAGATCGCTTAGAGATCAAAGAGGTGGGTCAAAAATTTTATCATGTAAAAGTTCACTACGGTTTCATGCAGACGCCCAACGTTCCGCGCATTATTGAGATGTGTCGTTTTCATGGGATTAATTTGACCTGGGAAGAGACTACTTTTTTCTTTGGTCGAGAGACTTTGATTGCCACAGATCGAGTCGGCATGGCGAAGTGGCGTGAAAGCCTGTTTATTTTTCTCTCAAGAAACGCTCAAACGGCGATGGAATTTTTTAGAATTCCTCCCAACAAAGTCATTGAGCTGGGGATTCAAGTAGAATTGTAAAGCGGCGATCGATATAATTTTTAAGTGATCCAAGCGACGCTGTTACTACACTGTCCAGATCGAACGGGAATTGTCGCCACGCTTTCACGATTCATTTCTGAGCATCGAGGAAATATTGTATCGATGGATCAGCATACGGAGGAGTCGGGTGATTTTTTTATTCGGCTGTGTTGGACGACGGATCTCTTTCGCCTTAATCACCAGCAAACAATCTCGAAGCTTAAAGCGCTTGGAGCTAAGTACAAATGGAACTTTAGCCTTCACTATTCTAACGAAATTCAAAACGTAGCGGTCTTTGTGACAAAAGAGGCCCACTGTCTTTATGATCTTTTGTATTCACAAGCGATCTCCGAATTGAGTGGGCGAGTCGTGTGTGTGGTGAGTAATCATGAGACACTCCGATCGGTGGCCGAGCATTTTTCGCTGCCCTTTTATCATGTGCCTGTTGATCATCGATCAAAGAAAGCGGCAGAGCGAATGCAGCGTGATTTGCTTCGTTCTTTTGATATTCAGTTGGTTGTCTTGGCGAAGTATATGCAGATTCTCTCGCCTCAATTTGTAAAAGACTATGAGCAGAGAATGATTAATGTTCATCATTCGTTTCTTCCTGCGTTTGTGGGGCCCAAGCCCTATCATCAAGCTAAAGAGCGAGGCGTAAAAGTCATTGGAGCCACGGCTCACTATGTTACTCGAGAGCTCGACCAAGGGCCGATTATAGCGCAGTCAGTGGCCCCTGTTTCTCATCGAGATGGAGTCAAAGACTTGGTGAGAAAAGGAAGAGATCTAGAGCGTCATGTGCTTTCGACGGCCGTTCGGGCCCATCTTGATCATCGTATTTTGACAAAAGACAATCGAACGATTGTATTTGATGGCTGATGTACGCCTTCATCACCAAGCTATTGTTCAGACTCGATGCAGAGAAAATTCATCATCAATCTACTCGGCTGATCCGTTGGGCTTCTGTGTGTCCGAGATTGTTGCGGGCGATTTCTCAGGCACCCCCCCCTTCGCCCACAGAGGTGGCGGGGATCACTTTTAGAAACCCCATTGGACTCGCAGCGGGCTTTGATAAAGATGCCGAATTGCTTCTGGCACTCCCGCACCTGGGATTTGGATTCGTCGAAGTGGGTACTGTCACCCTCCAGGCTCAGGTCGGTAATGCCAAGCCCCGTTTGTTTAGAATTCCAGAAAGTCGAAGTCTTTTTAATCGAATGGGCTTCAACAGCAAGGGTGCTGGCATTGTGGCAGAGAATATCAAGCGTGCTCAGGGCAAACTCCCTAAAGATTTTAGAATAGGTGTGAACATTGGAAAGAACAAAGATACCCCTGCCCATCAGGCAGCCGATGAGTATGCGGTATGTGCCAGTTTTTTTGAGGGACTCGCGGATTACTTAGTGGTGAATGTAAGCTCTCCCAATACCCCTGGCTTGAGGGCTTTGCAGAGTTTAGAAAGTGT
Source organism: Bdellovibrionota bacterium (assembly GCA_044351695.1). GTDB lineage: Bacteria > Bdellovibrionota > UBA2394 > UBA2394 > UBA2394 > JBILFF01. The sequence goes on along the minus strand of JBILFF010000023.1, from coordinate 3,903 downwards.
CTCAGAAATCGTCTCTCGCATTCGGCAGGTGATTCGTCGCTGGAATCCAACCCCTCCTCTATTTGTCAAATTAGCCCCAGAGCTTGCTGGCGATGCGATGACAGTTCTTTTGAACCACGCGGAATCGGTGGGAATCGATGGTTTTGTGCTCACGAATACTTTGCAGGGTGAGCACCGGAGCCAGGTGGGGGGCTTTAGTGGGCAATGTCTTCAAGAGAGGTCGCGAGAGGTTTTACGAATGGCTCGAGAATCTTTTTCGGGGCCTATTATTTCAGTAGGGGGAATCATGGACTCAGAGGAGGTGGCTCGACGACAAAGCCTCGGGGCTCATCTCGTACAAACCTACTCGGGCTGGGTGTATGGAGGCCCGCGTTTTGTGGGAGAGCTTTTGAAAGGATGGAAGAAATGATTAAAACAGCGTTAGTGACCGGTGCGAGTAGTGGGCTGGGATTGGAACTCTGTCGGCAGTTGATTAATCAGAATTTTAAAGTTTTTGGCGTATGCCGAAAGCCCTCGGCCGAGTTAAAAGCTCTCGATTTACAAGTGATCGAGGGCGTCGATCTGACCAGTGAGGTGCATTTGAATGAGCTTGCCTCGCGGTTTGAGAATGATTTCTTAGATTTGCTTTTCAATAATGCGGGTATTTTTAATGACGATGAAATCGAGCATCTCGAAAGCAAATCCTTAGATCTTCAGTGGAAAGTCAATGCCTGGGCGCCCTTGATGTTTAGCTCAAAGATGATTTCAAAAATGCGATCTCCCTCAAAGATTGCCATGATGACGAGTCGTATGGGATCAATTGAGGACAATAACTCTGGTGGCTATTATGGCTATCGCATGTCCAAGGCCGCGCTGAATGCCGGCTCAAAGTCTCTAGCGATTGATCTGAAAGATCGAAAGATCGCTGTCGGCATTTTTCATCCTGGTTATGTGCGCACCAAGATGACGAGTTTTCAAGGCGACCGAACGCCTGAGGAGAGCATTCGAGGAATTCTTAAGACCCTTGATCGGCTGGACCTCAAAAATTCTGGGACCTTCTGGCACAGCGATGGCAGTATTTTGCCGTGGTGATATAGAAAAACAGCCCGACGCTTGGCAAAGACGAGATCAGGTTCTGCCGATAGAGCTCATCCACTCTCTTCGTAAAAGCGTTCAATGATCTTGTGGGTCTCTCGGCGTGACGACTTTTTTGTCGCCACCCTTTAAAATCCATGCGGTGAGACTAGCTTGCATTGCTTTGTCAAAGGGCATGTCGAGGTCCTGCACTTGATCTTTATGCACAAAGAGCGTGAATCCGCCACCCACCATATAGGCCAGAGGGATGTAAACTGCGACTAGGTCTTGAAGTGAATCTTTCGTTGGGAGGGTGTGAAGATCGGAGCGAGTTTGAAATCCCGCTATTTTAAATTTCGGATTATGGAATGTCACAATGACCGCTTTGCCCCTCGAAGCTACTTCCGAACTTTTCAAGTAATTGGTGATATCGCGTATAGAACCAAAAATGGCCCCGAGCACCGGCACGCTTTTAATTGTTCTCTCAAGCCAAGATTTGATTCGATCGGCAATCAGCAAGCCCGAGATTTTTCCGATCACATATAAAAGAATCAGGCCGAGAATGATGCCAATCCCAAAAGGCAATTCATCTCGAAAGCCAAAAGGAACTAAGATCCGAGAAAAGCTATTGTCAAAAAAATCTGCAAACCAATAAAGAAAATAAAAGCTCAGAACAAAAGGTAAGAGAACCAAGACCCCTTTAATGAGGTTGTCGGCGATATTTTGTCGGATGTTTCTCAAGCTCAAAAAAATCTCCTCATCGATCATTCTTTCACGAGCATATTACTGATTGCTCAAAGAGGATGCGAGACTTCTTTTGAAGCTCTCTTTAAAATCGAAGCAAGTCCAAAACAACACGACGAGAAAGATTGGCCTGCGTGGCCGCAGCGACTTGGGCTTGCTGTAAGATCTGTAGTCGAACCAATTCGGCCGTCTCAAGAGCAAGATCAACATCCTCAATCTTACTACGTGCTTCTTCAAGAACTTCAGTCATGCTCAGTGATCGTGCCTGCTGTAAGTTGAGTTGAGAGTCAATCAAGCCCACTTCACTCAGTTGAGCTTCGATCTCAGCAATCGCGTTGTCGACAATCTGTAAGAACTCCCGAGCCTCTTCTGAATTTCTAAAGTCGATATCGTTGAGCCCCGAGACCTTTTGGTTTCGACCCCGATAGATACCGATCTGTTGTTCGCTGCGAAGAGCGCCAGCTAAATCCATAGATCCATCGTTATTAAAATCCCCAAGAGCAAAACCCATGGCGAGCGACCCGCCTAAGTCTTGAGTGATTTCTGAAGCAAACGAGCCGGCCCCATTCCCCAGATACACAGAAAATCCAACGTCGGTCGACGCAATAATGTCGTCAGCATCATCTCCATTCAGATCTGCGAGCTGGAGATATCGGAACCCGACGGCAGCCGTCGCGAGTGTAGTAACCGTAAAGTTTGCCGACCCATCGTTTTTGAGTACGCTTATCGTGTTGTTGGCATTGTTTGGTAAGATCAAATCCACATCGCCGTCTCCATCGAGGTCCTTTGCGATGGAGTTCTTGGGGTCATCGACGAGGCCTCCAAGTCCAGCTTTTGTGACGGGAGTCGAAAGATTGCCCGAGCCATCGCCCAGATAGAGCTGCAGATTTAAAGAGGCGTCTGAGCCCATCACGTCCATATGCCCATCGCCGTTAAAATCCGCTAGGGCCAAACCAATCACACTCCCTCCCGCTGGAGGAGCGATACTCGTCTGAGTGAAGGATCGATTTCCCGTGTTCGTAAAAACATGTAAGGTTCCGGCTGACGAGGCGATAATATCGCTGAGGCCGTCGGCATTGATATCACCCACGATCATGTCGTCATGACCGCCGAGGCTGCCTAAACTTTGGGGGGCTTCAAAGCTTCCGTTGCCTCTGCCATACGAGATCTCCACGATGCCGACATCTGATTCGGTGATCGCATCCAGATTTCCGTCTCCATCGATATCGTCGAGCTCAAGACTATAAACGCCGTTGCTCGCACTCGTGATCATTGGGCTAAAGCTTCCGTCGCCGCGACTAAGAAAACTAGCCAGATAATTGCCTGCACCCATACCCACGATGTCTTCGTAGCCGTCATTGTTGATGTCTGCCACATTGAGCATTCGCGTTTCGGCATCGGTGTTCAGATGCTTATCAAAATCAAAACGGCCCGTGCCTGTCTTTTGGTAAAAAACTCGTGAAGCGTTCATATTGCGGGCGGGCCCGTTCAGAATAGACTCTCCGTTAAAATCACTTTCTGTAGTGATTTTTTGAAACTCGATCATCAAGGCTTGAACCTCTTGCCTAAGTTCCTCTCGAGTCTCTTGGGACAGGGTTTCGTTTGCCCCTTGCACCGCAATCTCACGCATTTTTTGAGCGATATCCATTTGCGCTTGAAGAGAGCTTTCGATCACGCTCATTTTAGATTTGGAGTCGTTGAGACTACGAATTCCGATCTGCAGGCCCGTGATCTTGGTTCTGAGGCTCTGCCCGAGAGAATACGAAACCGGATCCTCGGCGACACGAGTCACTCGGCGCCCTGTCGATAGACGCTCAAGCGCACGAGAGATGGCGCGAGTCGTCTGACTCAACTGGAGAGAGAGCGTCGAATTGTAAGCTCCGATCCTCATTCTCATTTTCCTCTGCGGCCCCGCGTCAAAAGCGAGAACGCAAAAATTCATACCTGGAGGCCGCGTTTTTTGCGCGTCCACTCCTTACGACCTTCGGTCGATGCCTGCGAGATACAAGGCTTGGTTTGTCGGTTTATAAAATAGTAAGATTGAATCGGCGGTTATCAACTGAGATGTGAGTGCGTCAAGCGACCCAAGCACTGCTCGCCCGTCTG
>JBILFF010000192.1:0-11725 GCA_044351695.1 Bdellovibrionota bacterium | reverse complement strand
TAGACGACTGTACGGCCAAGGAATCAAACTTCTGTAACTACAAAGAGATTCTGACCCCTGTTAATGACAAAGGGACTTTGACCCCCTAGAGAAGAGGCCTTGGAATGAAAGACTAAGGAGGATCAGGGGGGATAACGTGCCTGAAGACTTGAGCTTTCTATTTGAGGGTCTCAGCCTCATAAATTTTTGAGTTAATTTCTGCTTTTGAGCGATGAGGCGAGTGGGGGTTTCACGCCCTCGACTACTTTGTGATTGAGAGCCATGATGGTCTCAGCCATTTCTCGGCAAAGCTGCATGACCGTCTCCGGTCGAGATCGAATCAAGTCAATAAAATGGTCTTCGGGTAAAGAGACGACGGTACAGTCTTGTTGCGCGACGACAGAGGCCGACCGATGAGTGCCGGTCATCGCTGCTAGGGCGCCAAAAATTTGATTTGGACGAATCTCCCCCACCTTTACACCGTCTACCATCACATCGGCTGAGCCCTCGATCATGGTAAAGACCTCGCGCCCTTGAGAGCCTTGTTTAATGATGACGTCGCCTTTTTTATACTGGTCGACGGCGGTTTCGGTTTGAAGAGTGGATTTCATTTGCTGAGCGCTTACGAGCAAAAAGAGTCGCGCCTGAAGATTGAGGTACTCCAGCCAGAGCTTTGAAAGCTCGGGATGACCAAGGACTGTTTTGAGGAACTGCTCTCGAGAGAATTCTTCGACGGTGACGGCAAAGTCAGTCGCAAAACTCACACCACTCAGATTCTGCTGAAGATCAAGACCTAGGAGATCGCCCTCTTCGTAGAGCATAAAGAGCGAGCCCCCCATCAAGAATCGAACCGCCCCTTCGCGAACGACAAAGAGACGATCCCCCAAAAAATGCTCGCGGGCCAAATCCGAACTCGCCGCCCAAATCTTTCGACTTCTCTGCGGCCCCACCCCGGCCATCAAAGCCGCCGCAATCTCTTTGATCGTCTTACAGATCTCTTCCGCTTCAGGCTTAGCTTCTATGAGTAGGAGCACTCCTCAGTGTCACACAACAGACTCTTCGGGGCAGAGCAAAAAGATGCCTGTTTAAAAGATGCACGCGTCAGGGCATTTTTGACGCCTCGGGGCACCACAAAATTCAAAAAGCCCTAAATTCAAATCAGGATAATTCCGGCGTTCAAGACAACTCCAACTCACAGTAAGCATTATGAAAGCGCCTACTATGAAAGGCATGGGCTCAACGAAACAGTGCGCTGCCCAAAAAAAGACAGCGTACCGTTAAAATCAAAACTCAAAATCACTGAGTAGCGACAGTGATACAACCGCAAAAAATTCCCCCGGTCCACTGTCCCTCTTTTGGGTTCCCCTTTTCATCCACAGCAGTTGAGTTTGCGCAATACTGACAAGTCCACTTTTTGGTTTCTGCATTGTAAGTACATTGCTTAGTTAGGTCAGTCGTGCCGCGACCATCTTGCGACCACAAGCCCGTTACCAAACAAGCCCCAGAGGTGCAGCTCCCGCTCCACTTAGGCAGGTCAAAAGAATCAATTTCTTCATCCAAAGGGATGCAAAGAAAAGATCACCTTTTATTTGACGCATTCATCAAAAGAAGCATTTCGCACCTTCTTTAAGATTAGATCGATGTAGGAAATTCTGTAGGTTTCAAAAAGCAAAACGTCATGCTCTAAGCACACCCTTAGAATCTTTCGAGTAAAAAGACTTCCGATAGGTACGAGCTCCATTTCAGCTCAGTAGTCACGAACGCTGGAGAATTGTTTAGATCAGGATCATGCTCTGCACGGTCCTGATCCTCTAAACTTGAAAGAAACTAAACTTAGAACGTAAATCCGAACTGGAGATTTCCGGCGGGGAAGACGCCGTCGAAAGCTTCGGTGTCCTCTACATCCTGGCCGACTTTGCCCCAGAAGTAGCCCATTCCAAAACCTAAGTTTACATTAAAGCCTGCATCCCAGACCCAGCCCCATCCAGCGATCAGCTGAGGGCCTCCGACTAAACCTTGGGCCGTGGAATCACCAAACTCTCGCTCTTGAGAGAGATAAAGAATTCGTGCACCAGGCTCTAAATAGAAGCCATCGTAGACCTTCTTAAAGAAGATCGAAACCGAAGCCGTGGCCCCGCCACCCACCACCGCTTTGGGGCGTGCATTAAAAAAGTAGATAAACTGAGGCTCGATGTTTGCTTTAAAATTTTGATGAAAGGCGTACGAAACGCCGGCATTGAAGCTTCCAAAGAAGTAACCGAAGGGGTTCGTCCAAACATTCCACGTCTTATAGGTGTTACGGTACCGATGACGCTCTCCCACCGGAATCAAGGGCTTATCGGTAGGCGCTGTGTTGAATTCCTCTTCTTCATACTGAACTTCGGCAGCCGAGGCAGAGGTCCGATAGGCTGATGTCGAAAGGCTCACTAAAAACAAAACTAAAATATATTTTTTCATGGGCCGCTTGTTCTCCTTAAATCGAAATCCTGTCAAACCAACACTCCGAGTGTTTCATGGAAACTCGCTCGTGTTCGAAATTTAAGCAAAAAAAAGCCCTCTGTAGTGTAACCACAGAGGGCTTTATATAAAGATGCACTCACCTACTCTTCCACTCAGCTTCCCAAGCAGTACCATCGGCGAAGAGCGGCTTAACTGCGGAGTTCGGGATGGGATCCGGTGGAACACGCTCTCTATCAGCACATCAAACTTTTGACTTTGAAGGGGTAGTTAGACCTTTTGATTACTTCAGTAGCTCAATTTATGAGCTCACAATGCTTAGGCTTTAATATCGCGGACTATTCAAATCAGTCATCGCTTCTGGTCTATCCTTCAGACAAACTCAGAAACTTTATGACCAAGCCTCACGGGCAATTAGTAATGGTAAACTGAATGCATTACTGCACTTACATTCCCATCCTATCAACCTCATAGTCTATGAGGGCCCTTTAGGGAGCCGAAGCTCCAGGGATACGTTGTTTTGGAGTCAGTTTCGCACTTAGATGCTTTCAGCGCTTCTCTGTTCCGAACGTAGCTACCCAGCTAATACCTCTGGCGAGATAACTGGCACACCAGCGGTTCGTCCTTCCCGGTCCTCTCGTACTAGGGAAAGCTCTCCTCACGTATCCTACACCCACAGCAGATAGGGACCGAACTGTCTCACGACGTTCTGAACCCAACTCACGTACCGCTTTAATCGGCGAACAGCCGAACCCTTGGGACCTTCTACAGCCCCAGGATGCGATGAGTCGACATCGAGGTGCCAAACTCCAGCGTCGCTATGAACGCTTGGCTGGAATCAGCCTGTTATCCCCGGCGTACCTTTTATCCGTTGAGCGATGGCCCTTCCACACAGAACCACCGGATCACTAACACCTACTTTCGTACCTGCTCGACCTGTCAGTCTCGCAGTCAAGCTCTCTTATGCGTTTGCACTCGACGGCCGGTTTCCAATCGGCCTGAGAGAACCTTCGCGCGCCTCCGTTACAATTTGGGAGGCGACCGCCCCAGTCAAACTGCCCACCAGACACTGTCCTTGTCCCAGATTTTTATGTGGAACGAAGTTAGAATTTCCGAAACGTCAGGGTGGTATTTCACATTGTGACTCCATCCTGGCTAGCGCCAAGACTTCAAAGTCTCCCACCTATGCTACACAAACGGTTCAAAAACTCAGTGCCAAGTTGCAGTAAAGGTGCACAGGGTCTTTCCGTCTAACTGCGGGTAATCGGTATTTTCACCGATAGTCCAGTTTCGCTGAGCTCGTGGTTGAGACAGTGGGAATGTCATTACGCCATTCGTGCGGGTCGGAACTTACCCGACAAGGAATTTCGCTACCTTAGGACCGTTATAGTTACGGCCGCCGTTTACTAGGGCTTCGATTCAAAGCTTCGCATTGCTGCTAACCTCTCCTCTTAACCTTCCAGCACTGGGCAGGCGTCAGTCCGTATACGTCCTCTTCCGAGTTTGCACAGACCTGTGTTTTTGTTAAACAGTTGCAATCCCCATTTCTCTGCGACCGCCTCTAGCTCTGAACCTGAGACGGCTGTCCTTCTCCCGAAGTTACGGACAAATTTTGCCGAGTTCCTTAACCACGATTCTCTCACGCGCCTTAGAATTTTCATCCTGTCTACCTGTGTCGGTTTGCGGTACGGGCGACCTTATTGCTCACCACGAAGATTTTCTCGGAAGCATAGACTCAGTCACTTTACGAGCTTTCGCTCTCGTCACAAGCCTCAGGACACAAGAGTACGGATTTGCCTGTACTCTCACCCTAAACTTGCTCAACGGGACATCCAACACCCGTCTGACCTATCTTTCTCCGTCTCTCCTTGGATCAACGCTTTAAAGCCGGTGCAGGAATATTGACCTGCTTGCCATTATCTACGCCTTTCGGCCTCGACTTAGGACCCGACTAACCCTGGGAAGACGAACTTTACCCAGGAACCCTTAGACTTACGGCGAACGGGTTTTTCACCCGTTTTATCGCTTACTCGTGTCACCATCATCACTTCTCAAGTCCGACAGTAGTGTTCACACTCTACCTTGTATCTACTTGAGAACGCTCTTCTACCACGCACATCTCCCGCAGGAGTTGTGCATCTACGTCGTCGGTACCAGATTTGAGCCCCGTTATATTTTCCGCGCAGGATCACTCGACCAGTGAGCTATTACGCTTTCTTTAAAAGATGGCTGCTTCTAAGCCAACTTCCTGGCTGTCTGAGTAACCCCACCTCGTTCACCACTTAATCTGGATTTAGGGACCTTAGACGGTAGTCTGGGCTCTTTCCCTCTCGGCTATGAAGCTTAGCCCCCACAGCCTGACTCCCGGACTAAAATATACGGCATTCAGAGTTTGGTTAGGTTTGGTAATCGTAATCGACCCCTAGCCTATCCAGTGCTTTACCTCCGTTATTAATCGTCCGAGGCTATACCTCAATATATTTCGAAGAGAACCAGCTATCACCCGACTTGATTAGCCTTTCACTCCTAATCACAGCTCATCACCCACTTTTTCAACAGTGGTGTGTTCGGACCTCCACGTAGTGTTACCTACGCTTCATCCTGGCCATGATTAGCTCGTCGGGTTTCGGGTCTATCCCACGCAACTTAACGCCCACTTCGGACTCGCTTTCGCTACGGCTCCGTCTTGCGACTTAACCTTGCTGCGTATGATAACTCGGTGACTCATTATGCAAAAGGTACGTACTCAGGCATGAATCATAGCCCTCGTACGGCTTGTAAGCACACGGTTTCATGTTCTATTTCACTCCCCTCAACGGGGTTCTTTTCACCTTTCCCTCACGGTACTAGTTCGCTATCGGTCAGTAAGTAATGCTTAGCCTTGGAGGGTGGTCCCCCCAGATTCCAACAGGATTTCTCGTGTCCCGTTGTACTCAGGATACCTCCAGAAGATCCCAACTTTTCGCATACTGGACTGTCACCATCTTTGGTCGGCCGTTCCATACCGTTCTGCTAAATTGGAATTTGGTAACTTCGTGTAGGAGGTCCTACAACCCCAAGAGTACAAGTACCCCTGGTTTGGGCTATTTCCCTGTTCGCTCGCCACTACTAAGGGAGTCTCGTTTGATTTCTTTTCCTACGGGTACTGAGATGTTTCACTTCCCCGCGTTCGCTTCGTACCCCTATGAATTCAGAGTACGATCTTAGAGCATTACCCCTAAGGAGTTTCCTCATTCGGACATCACCGGATCAAAGCCTGTTTGGTGGCTCCCCGATGCTTATCGCACCCAACTACGTCCTTCTTCGCTTCTTACTGCCAAGGCATCCACCGTGCGCTCTTCATAGCTTAGTCATAAAGTATCTCAGTCGATCTGTAGATTGACTCCACTTTATGCACTTAACTTGAATCTGTATTGCGATTTGACCATAAAAAGTTTTTCGCATTTCTTTGAAAAACTTTTTTGTCAGAAAACCTTAAGCGCTTGTTCTTACAAGAATTTCTCATCTTGAAACTGAAAAAATCGATAAAAGCCTTCTACCCTTCAATGTCAAAGAACACTTCGTAAGAAACTAATTTGTTCGGTTTCTTTCGGAATGGAACTAATGAATATCCAAAAGTTTTTTATATTGGCAACCACGAAAAAGAAGATTTTTTGATGCCCTTAAAATGCCTCCACAAGCCGAATGAAGGCCTTCTGGTTTTTAGGTAGGCTCAAAAGGAGATGATTTTAAAAATCTGCACCGGAAATGAAGCAAAATTTCGCGAGTTCGAGAGCTTTTTTGAGTGGAAATTAGAGTGGATTCGACGGGATTTGCCCGAACCTGTCGCCGATTCAGAGACGATTGTGAGATTTAAGGCCTCTCAACTCCCTGAAACCCTCATCGACGATGCCGCCCTCTTTGTAGAGGGGGAGGATCTAGGCACTTTGATCAAGTGGAGGATGTCGGAGCTCGATCGACTCATCGGGCGAAGAGCGGAGTTTCGCTGTTATTTAGGAATCCAGCGCCAGGAGAGGGTCGAAATTTTTATTGGTGTGGTTCCAGGCAAGATTTGCTCGTTTCAACCGGGCGGCTTTGGCTTTGATGGCTATTTTATTCCTGAAGGAAGCTCGGTCTCGTACGCTAAGAGCAAAGATCGAGAGAAAAATGCTCGCTATCTCGCGGTTCAAAAGTTTCTTCAGCGAAAGCCCGATCGTCTGGCGAACCCGCTCAAAGAGTGGAATGGTGAGTTTCAGAAGTAGTCATCGACCAGAGGAGAGGCGAATTCGACTGAGCCACACAAAGAGATCTCTCTTTGTGCCGTGAATACTGATCCAAAGCGTTTTTTCACCCGCCCCCGATATGTGATTGATAGGCAGTTGATTAAAGCCAATTCTCACCACACTTAAGTCGCTTTCGGGAACTGAACCAAAGAACTCCTCGATCCACAGCAACAGCGACTCTATTTTTTCCGGATATTCAAAGGCCGTGTAATGAGAAACTCGGTCGGTGCCAATGGGCAGTTGGAGCAAGACCGAAACGACAAAGAATCTCTTACCGATTCTAGACCGCCGCTCTCCGATCTCCTCTAATTTTATCAGCTGATGATTTAAAGATGTCGAAAGAGAGAGGGCGGGATCCTCCACAAAAATATCGATCACTCCATCTAAGAGGCCGGGCGATGTAGGCTTGGGGTCACGCTGATATTGATTGATCAGGCGGATCTTTGAAACTTTTTCAAGGCGGCTGAAATCTTGACTCAAGATGAAGGCTTCGGCGCGACTCAAAAGCGCGGCAAACTGATCTGGGGAAGGGTCGATGAGAGCCTCCAGCGTCCATTTAAGGCGCGTTCGACGCGAAGTATTGGCTAGGTCGTCGAGAAATTTTTTTCGGCGCTTTTGACGGATGGGCAGGAGAAGGGCTTCTTCATAAAGGTAAGCCTGAATATCGGCCTCCGAAGACGTCATGTTAATCTGAAAATCCGCCCTCATAAGACCGGGTGGAATAAAAGAAAAGCTACTGAGAATAACTGTAGAGAAAGCTGGCAGTTGGACAGCTCTTTGCTGAAGTGTTTTCTCGAGCTTTTGAAGCCAACTCAGGACTTCGTTATGATTATCAATGCGTTTTCTCAGTCGAAGCTCATCTTGCTCGTCGAGCTGAACGAAGATTTTATTATGTTTATAAATTTCAAATAAATGCTCGATCAAGAGCTGCCGAGACTGTTTGCTTGGCTGACCCAGCTGTTGCAATAAGTACAGAGTATGATCGGAACGTAAATAAAACGCACAGCGCTCTGATTGATCCGGACTTTCGGCTCGAAGCTTAGGTTCCTGGCAAAAAAGCACCAAAAAGAAGGTCAGAACGAGCCGCTCGAGCATGCGAGTTTCTATCATGGAAATTTTTGATAAAGAAGCGGTCCGTACTTATTGACAAAGGCTTTGTCATTCCGGAAAGGTAGGGGCTTAAGTTTGGGGGCATAGCTCAGCTGGTAGAGCACCTGCTTTGCAAGCAGGGGGTCGTCGGTTCGATCCCGTCTGCCTCCACCAACTTTAAATTGAAGAATGGGCTTGTAGCTCAGGTGGTTAGAGCGCACCCCTGATAAGGGTGAGGTCGCTAGTTCGAGTCTAGCCAGGCCCACCATTCTTAATTTGAAAAAGATGGATCTTCGTTAACCTGGCAGTAGCAGGCCCAATCTAGACCGGTGAATTCCGACTCGCAAAGCTGCGGATCTCTTTCGACTCGAATCCCCTCACTTCGAGGACAAGAGTGGTAACATTCGCTCGGACTCCATGAGCAGTGAAGAAATGCCCAGCGCTCCTGGGAGTCGCAGTTCGCGTCTTGGCCGATGAGAAGTCTAAAAAACAAAACCCACATTCCTAACCCCCTTCTATAAAGTATCAGGGCGGATCGCTTTGGGTTGCGCGTCAGAGATTTTGATTGCCCCAAATGGCGTCTCAAGGAATAAGAAGTCCAACAGAAACCGAAAACTTAGGGAGTAAGAAAATGGAAAGCGTTAAGAAAACAAAAGAATATGAAGTCGTGAAAAAGCGAAGCGGCCGATTTGGCGTCATTGGTAAAGACGGCAAATGGGTTCGGGCCGAAGAGAAGGTAAAAATTCTTACCAAAGAGGGCCTGATCAAACTGACTCCGGCCAAGAAGAAAGAAGACGCTGCCGCTGAGCCTGCTGCATCTTAATCTTTTGAAATCGAATCGATGGTCCGCAATGCTTGGCGAACGGCTCGCAAAGACTCGGGCAAAAATGCCTGAGTCAGCAAAAACCTGAGACCTGCAAACTTGCAGGTCTCCAGCGTTACTCGCTAAGTACTGAAGCCTTCATCTGAGGGCCTTCTATTTGCAGCCGATAGATAATGCCATACTCGCCCAAACCAAAAAGTTCGCCAAAATCTGTAGAAACAAGACTCTTAAAGCGAGTCAAACCCGAGTTCGATTTTACGGGACCCAAGTAACTCAAATCGTGGGCAGAAAAAGCCTCCCATTCAAAAGTTTCACGCAATCTTAGAAGCAAACTTTTTCCATCCCGGGTTAAAGAAATGCGATCAAAAATAGGATCCACCATCAATTTCGAGAGATGGGGATCCACCAGCTCCCACCGACCCGCACGCCGCCACTGAAGAATGCGAATCGATCGACTCTCCAACACAAAAAGCTTTTGAGCATCCGGAGATACTTCAAAGTCCACAACACCAAACACCGAATCCACTGGCGTCCCGACCGAAGCAGGTTGCAACATCCAAAGCTTTCCGTCTTGTAGTAAAAATGCGCGAGATAAGTCTCGGCTCCACTTCGCTTGATAGGGCCGATTGATTTTTAATTTATCTGGCGCGGACAGAGATGTTTTGAGCTGAGAGAAGCTTGAACGATTGGAGTTGGTAAGACTTCCATCGGCGACAGTGTATGCTAAGGCTTCACCGTCCATCGATAAGGCCAAACTTCGAACCACCTCGCTTGAGCTCAAAGAAAATTGTCCGAACCAAGCGCGCGAGGATCCTTGGTGAATCCTAGATGTGATTTTGTCGAGATCCGAAAAATGAACGACATGGATCAACTTGGGAGACGCTCGCCTCACCAGCCAACCCGCTTCAAACAAAAAAGAAATTTCTTTTTCCGAAGTTGAAAATCTCCATTCGCGAGCTTCGAGTCGATCTCGAAGCACTAGAAGTCGAGGACCCTCAGCCAATAAATACCGTCCCTCGCGATCGATCTGTATCGATTCCACCGTGCCCGGCACACTGGCAAAAACCTCTTGAGCGTTTAAAAGCTTTAAACGGATATCCTTTAAGCTGAATGAACAAGCCATCGCTTCCTGAGAAAAAACCAAAAGAACAAGCACTACAATCCAAGGCTGTCGACTCAATGACATAAAAGCTGAGTAGCTCATCTTAAACATCGTCGCAAAGCTCTGAAGCCTTAAATCTCTCAGGAACAGAAAGGAACTTTCCCCTGCGTCTTTTAAGCACGTGTTTTTGGGCTTTTTTAAAACTACGAGGATCGCCTCGCATGAATGAATTCTTTGATCTCTGTAAGTTAGGGAGCAGTAGCATCATCTTTGTTTCTATATTTCTATAGAAACGCTGAGAGCCGTGTTCAAGTAAACCCTCGGACTAATCCTTTCGAGATTAATCGAAGGACTCCTTAGAAAGGAGGTGATCCAGCCGCAGGTTCTCCTACGGCTACCTTGTTACGACTTCACCCCAATCATCACTCACACCTTGGGCGCCTGCCTCCTTGCGGTTAACACAGCGACTTCTGGTGCAAACGACTTTCGTGGTGTGACGGGCGGTGTGTACAAGACCCGAGAACGTATTCACCGCAGCATGCTGATCTGCGATTACTAGCAATTCCAGCTTCATGAAGTCGAGTTGCAGACTTCAATCCGAACTGAGGTCGGTTTTTTGGGATTAGCTCCATGTCACCATTTCGCTGCCCTTTGTACCGGCCATTGTAGTACGTGTGTAGCCCTGATCATAAGGGCCATGAGGACTTGACGTCATCCACACCTTCCTCCAGTTTAACACTGGCAGTCTCCTTAGAGTGCCCAACTTAATGATGGCAACAAAGGACGTGGGTTGCGCTCGTTGCGGGACTTAACCCAACATCTCACGACACGAGCTGACGACAGCCATGCAGCACCTGTACACCAGTTTCCTTGCGGAAAAAGCCCTGTTTCCAGGAACGGTCTAGTGTATGTCAAGACCAGGATAAGGTTCTTCGCGTTGCGTCGAATTAAACCACATACTCCACTGCTTGTGCGGGTCCCCGTCAATTTCTTTGAGTTTTAATCTTGCGACCGTACTCCCCAGGCGGGATGCTTAACGCGTTAGCTCCGTCACTGAAAGGGTTTACTCTTCCAACGACAAGCATCCATCGTTTACGGCGTGGACTACCAGGGTATCTAATCCTGTTTGCTACCCACGCTTTCGGGTCTCAGTGTCAGTGTCAAGCCAGTAAGATGCCTTCGCCATTGGTATTCCTCCTAATATCTACGGATTTCACCCCTACACTAGGAATTCCTCTTACCTCTCTTGAACTCGAGCACCACAGTATCAGACGCACTTCCCGGGTTGAGCCCAGGGCTTTCACATCTGACTTATGGCGCAACCTACACCCGCTTTACGCCCAGTAATTCCGAACAACGCTTGAGGCCTCTGTATTACCGCGGCTGCTGGCACAGAGTTAGCCGCCTCTTCCTTTGCTGGTACCATCAATCAGCGCATTTGTTAGATACACTGCCGTTTTTCCCAGCCGACAGGGATTTACAACCCGAAAGCCTTCTTCACCCACGCGGCATTGCTGCATCAGGCTTGCGCCCATTGTGCAAAATTCCCCACTGCTGCCTCCCGTAGGAGTCTGGACCGTGTCTCAGTTCCAGTGTGCCTGGTCATCCTCTCAGACCAGGTAGCCATCATAGCCTTGGTGAGCCGTTACCTCACCAACTAGCTAATAGCGTGCGAGCTCATCCTCAAGCGATAGGCCTTACGGTCCCCACCTTTAACCCCTAGGACTGATGTCCTTGTGGTCTCTCCGGTATTAGCCCTTCTTTCGAAGGGTTATCCCAAACTCGAGGGCAGATTACTCACATGTTACTCACCCGTGCGCCGCTTTACTCATGACCGAAGCCACTTTCTCGCTCGACTTGCATGTGTTAGGCATGCCGCCAGCGTTCGTTCTGAGCCAGAATCAAACTCTCCAGTTTTAACACTAGAGACTTTTATTTCTAGTTGAGTACGAACAACCGGTTTTATGTATTGGATTACAATACTTCGGTGTTCGGTGATTCTCATCCGAAGAC
>JBILFF010000075.1:0-10798 GCA_044351695.1 Bdellovibrionota bacterium | reverse complement strand
CACTGTCTTAATTATTTGAGTGTTGAACACAAATTATTCTCTCAAAGAATAACGTTTCCTGCTCCCTAACTTTCAAAGATCAATGATGATTGCGTTCCGAAGAGACTTCGGAATCATCAGGTTCCTGAGTTACACACACTTTTCTTTTTTGACGCAACAAAAAATTTAAAAAGCTTTTTAATTTCAAAACTTAGGGAGCATAGACCGTGTAAGACTTACAATTCGCTCCAACGCTGCCCAAAGCTCAAGTCGACCACTAGGGGGACCTTTAAAATCTCGGCCGGACTGCCCCTCAAATCGCTCATTCCCTCCAACACAAGCTTTTTGAGTGCTTCTAGCTCGCCCGAAGCTACCTCAAAAAGCATTTCGTCGTGCACCTGAAGCAGAATTCGCGACTTTAAGCCTCTTTTGAGAATCTCACGATGCACCCGAACCATACCCCACTTCATGATGTCAGCCGCAGTTCCCTGCAAAGGGGTGTTAATGGCCATGCGCTCGGCCATTGCTCGAAGGCTAGGATTCTTGCTCTCGATATCGGGAAGCGGACGACGACGCCCAAAAAGTGTTTCGGAATATTTACGCTTACGGGCTAACTCTTGAGCTGACTCCATATAGCCTTTTATTTTTGGGAATTGTTCGAAATAACTGTCGATGAACCGCTTGGCCTCGGAGCGCTCAATACCCAGCTGCTGAGATAGGCCAAAAGCCGAAATGCCGTAGATAATGCCGAAGTTAATCGCCTTGGCACGTGAGCGAGCTTCTTTATCGGACGTTCCGAAAATCACTTTGGCGGTCTCGGCGTGAATGTCTCTACCGGCTTGAAAAGCTTCGATCATTTTTTGATCGTCTGCAAAATGCGCCATGAGTCGCAGCTCGACTTGCGAGTAGTCTGCGCTCATCAGCGAAAAGCCGGGCGCTGCAACAAAAGCTTTACGAATCTCCATGCCCTCAGGACTGCGAATTGGAATGTTTTGGAGATTGGGCTCTGAGCTGCTGAGTCGTCCCGTTTGAGTGCCTGTTTGATGGTAATGGGTGTGCAAACGCTGGTCGGCTGCATAAACCATGGTCGGAAGCACATCGACATAGGTTGAAGTGAGCTTTGAGAGTTTGCGCTGCTCGATGATGAGCCGTGGAACGACGTGCAGAGCCGCGAGTTCTTCGAGAACCCCCTCATCGGTGGAGTAACCCGTCTTTGTTTTTTTTGTAGCCGGAAGCTTGAGCTCTTCAAAGAGCAGGCTCTGTAACTGCTTGGGTGACGCAATATTCAATTCTCGACCCGCTTCTTTGAAGATGGATTTTTGAAGCTCATCTAAACGCTGATGCAACTCGTGCGACAGCTTCTGCAGATGCGCTCGATCCAGAAGAACCCCGGTGGTCTCCATTTGGCAGAGCACCTCGACCAGAGGCATTTCGATCTTCTCGAAAAGCCAATTCAAAGCAGGCTGTTTTTGAAGCGCTTGAGAAAAATGCTCATAGAGTTGCCAAGTAAGAGAAGCGTCTTGAGCCGCGTACTCAGTGGCTTGATCCAATGGGATCTGAGAGAAATCTTTTTTGCCCTCCAGAAGTCCGTCCAGATCTCCTTTTTCTTGCATCAAAAAATCTCGAGCTAAATTATCAAGCGAAAAGGAGCGGCGATCGGCATGAAGCAAATAGGCGGAGATCATCGTGTCGTGCTCAAGGCACTTTACTTGGATGCCTTCTTTTTGAAGCATCTGCAGATCATATTTTGCATTATGGGCAATTTTTTTGAGGGGCGACTGCGAAAGAATGGACTGGCAGAACCTTAAGACATGAGCCTCGGAGAGCTTACTCCCTTGGTGTCGCCAAGGGATGTAAACGGCTGTCTTTCCGTCGCTCATCGAAAGCCCCACGATTCGCGCCTCGTCTCGATTGAAAGAATTCGTCTCGGTATCAAAAGCGAGCTCTTGGGCGGTAAGCAGCTCTTTCTCCCAACTCTCTAACTCCTCAGCCGACTGAATGAGTTTTTTTTGAATCTGGCGTGCGGACGGAGCCGAGATCTCAAGGCGAGACTCAGAGACGGATGAAGCGGCACTCGACCCGACTTGCTCCTGAAACTGCCTGAGGACTCTTGAGAGATCCCAGTCCACAAGGAATCGGTAAAATCCCTCTGGAAATTTTTGAGGCAAAGGGCGAATCAAATCGGCATCGATCGGCAGATCCGATTTGAGAGCGATGAGCTTCTGTGAAAGCTCGACAGCCGCACGACCGTTTTCGATTTTCTCTTTCATTTTAGGCGTAAGCTGAGAGAGGTTTTCAAAAATTCCTGAGATCGTTTTGTAGTCTTTTAAAAGTTTAGCGGCTGTTTTGGGTCCAACGCCCTCGATGCCTGGGATATTGTCTGAAGAATCCCCTACAAGACTCAGCAACTCAAAAACCTGAGCCGGAGGCACTCCCCATTTTTCTTCGACTTCTTTTTCTCCGATCCATTTTTCGCGAAAACTGTCGAACATTTTTACTCGATCATCGATGAGCTGCATGAGGTCTTTGTCGGAGGAAAGCAAAACCAGATCGTACTGTGCTTTGAGCCGATGAACGAGGCTTGCAATCCAGTCGTCGGCCTCAAAACCCTCGCCTTGAACGATCGGAAGACCCGCAGCACGACACAGATCCATGACGGCAACAATCTGGTCGGAGAGATCGGGAGGTGCCTCGTCACGGTTTGCTTTGTAATCGGGATAGATTTGCTTTCGAAAACTGGGAGCTTTGGAATCGAATACAATGATGCAACCAAAGGGCTTATAGTCTTTAAGAATCTTGAGAATCTGAGATGCAAATCCGGCCACCGCGTGCGAGGGGCGCCCCTTCGAAGAGAGGGGAGCCAGCGCAAAGTAAGCGCGAAAGACATAGGCACTCGCATCGAAAACAAAAAGCTTAGGACGATCACTCATGCCCGGAGCATAGCGTTCGCCCCCCTGGAGAGGTCAACGAAGGAAGCCGAAACTCATTCGAATTTATTGTTTGCCGTAGAGTTCGGTGTCTAAGTCTTTAAGACGTTTTTCGAGAGCGGCAATCTTGCGATTCAGCTTGTCGATTTCTTTATTCGTGGGAAGGTTGAGCTTCTTGAGCAAGGTCTCAAGACCTAAACTGGCCTTAGTTTCGATTTGATCACGAGCGGTTTCAACATGTTTCAGGAGCTCTTTGGACTTTATTTTCTTGGCCTCACTCATGAGATCTCGAACACGCTTCAGTTGCTCTTTTTTTACGCCATCCACTTTTTTTAAGACTTCGTGAATTTGTTCTTCGGCCGCTTTCTCGGCTTTCAAAACTTTTTGAGAAACTTCTGAGATTTTCTTTTTTAGATTTTCTGTTGCAGACATTTATGCCTCCTCAGCACTCGGCTTTTCAGGTCGACCTATAGTTCCGAATTTAATTTTTTTATAGTCTTTTGATCGTTGCTCGCGAAGCAAATCTACAAAAGCTCTCAAAACATCCGGCTCCATCTTACCGGCTTCGGCATCTTCTTGCAGCAGGTCTAAAGCCTCTCTGGTTGTAAACACTTTAAAACGAAAGGGCCTCTCTGAAATCAAAGCATCAAATCGATCGACCAGATGCAAGATATCTAAAAGTAAGGAATTGGTTTTTATGCCGAAAGGATAGCCCTTTGCGACTCGATCCTCTTGTTGCTGCAGCGCGACTTTAGCACAGAGGTTATTGCCATCCCCCCAGTAGCAGGCATTCAACACAAACCCGATCATGGGCTGCTCCAAAATCAATCGCTTTTCGATCTCGCTGATTTCTCCTTTCTTATGGAGAAATCCCTCAGGGAATCGATTTTTACCAATTCGATGAAAAACCAGGGCCTGAAAACTTCTTTTTACCGTCGGCTGAGCCTTGATCCAAATCTCCATCAAACGCGCACCCACGACGGCAATCGTCAGGCTGTGTTGATACGAGTAGGGATCAATCGTCTTCATGGCGCGGAGCTCTTCAAAAAGCACTGAAGGTGCCCAAATCTCGCCCAACCATTCGCGAAAGCTCGGCGTCCACTTGCGGAGAACTTTATCGTAGGGCTTTCGACTAAAAATGGCCTGACAATCTTCGACAAAAGCAGCCACCTCCTTAAACTTCGATTTTTTCTTCAGATATTCTTGAGAAAAGACGTGTTTTTTCGCCCACTCCTCCACTGACAGACCTGATTTAAAAAGCTGCTGGCCGCGCAGGTCTTTCACATCTTGTTGGAGGCGTTTGTCCATCTTTGGAGTTTATCAAGATCTTGAAAGTCCTCAAAGATTTTATACTCACGACCAGATTGAAGACGAAGCGTTTTGGTCACAGCTCCCCTGCCATGCGGAGACCGCACACTCAAATGAATTTCACCAGACCGCAGCGGAAGCCGGTCGAGTACTCCAAACGAAGTATAGCTGAATTCACCTTGACGAATTTGGACCTCCACTAACGGGAAAGAGATGAAGCTGAAGGTCACTCGGGGACTAAAACTGGTGAGAAAAATGGTGCTCAGAATGAGCAGGGAACTCCGAGCGAGCAGGGAACTCCGAGCGAGCAGGGAACTCCGAGCGAGCAGGGAACTCCGAGCGAGCAGTGAGACTTGTGGCCACGCAAAGCTCCAAGACTTTCTTTGAATCAAAGTTCGAGGGATGCGATGATCGCGGGCATCGAGCTGACCGAGAAAGGGAAAAATGGGCAAAGCTCGAAGGCCTTCGGCATTGTCCGATCGGGCAGGCCACTGCCGGCTCTCACAAAGTTCTTGAATCCAGGCTTTGTGCTCCTCAGTCGACGTGTGTCCTAGCCAAAACTCTAAAATTCGACCCACCGAAAATCGATCTGCTCCGAGCACGAATCGATCATGAGAGGCCGTAAAAGGCGGGTGCCCCGCATCCAAACAAGAGCTCTGCAGAGACGAAAGATCTCGGGCAGATCCAAAGTCGATTAGACGAATAAAACCATCGCGAGCTACCAGAATGTTTTCGGGACAAAGATCAGCGTGAATCAGCTGCAAGGATTCCAGATGCTCGATCACCACTCGAAGTTGAGAATAGAGCTTTTCTCCCCAATCCCGTCTAAAGCTTGGCTCGAGTTGCTCAGCCCAGGCAAAAATTTCTCGCAGAGACCATCCATCGACGGCTGTCATGGCCAGGAGATGGCCACAGTCTCCAAACTCATCTTCTCCTTGCAGCAGTCCCAAAGGCGACACCATCAGAGGATGACGAGCTTTTTCAAGAATCTGAAACTCGCGGCAGAGGGCCTCTTGAAAGCGAGAATCCGAGCGGTACTTGGGAAGTAGTTTTTTAACAGCGTATGCGACGCCGTTTTTGTCCCGACGCAGAGTGACCAAGCTTGTAGCCCCGGCTCCCAGTTCTTGATCAGAAAGCTCAGCTTCATGGCCTCTTAAACCCATGAGCGGGCTTTAGCAGGCCCACGGCTTTGGGTTACTAGCCTAAAGTCTAGTGTCCATGCTCAAAGTGATCGAGCCCCTTCGAGCGCTTGTTTCGAAAATCAAGCTCAAGCTGCTGGGATCTCTTTGAAATCTCAAGAAAAAGATCAATGAGACCAGGAATTTTGCCAACTCCCAGCAGACAGCAAACGGCAATCAGAAGAGCCGATACCTCTAAAAAAAGATGTCCTCGAATGTCTCGCATGGAATGCTCCGGCCAATGCCTTACTGCTTCCAGAAATCTTTGAGGTCTCGATCGACTTTATCTTGGATGTTTTGAACCTCTTGATCCGCACGCGTCGTCGCCTTCGTCCCTGCAATTCGCTGGGCTGCCGCAGCCAGCTGCGCACGAATACCATCTCCGAGCTGCGTCACCACCACAATGGATCCGGCAGCAAGCAAACAAACAAGAATCAGATACTCTGTCATGGTTTGGGCTCGCGTCTGTACAGGGCGAAATTTTACACAGTTGGCTCTTTTACTCATGTTGAACTCCTTTACGGAATCAACGAAAGCAGGAGGGCTGACCGTATCGTGGCGGCCTAAAAATTTAGATTCGTCGAGTTTGAGTTGCGAATCTCTTGAAACTGAAAGAGCTTTCGAGTTTGGGTCGTCAAAAGTCCTAATGCTTGAATGAAAATTACTTCTTCTTCGCCGGCGCGGATTCGACACGTCTCGCGGAAAGGCGCTGACCCGATTTTTCAAAGATGATTTGCTGAATTTGAAGTGACTTGCTTTTGGGGTTTTGCTTCCACTCGATATATTCTTCGATTCCGCCATGGTCGATGCGCTCGATGCGGGAATTACGCAACGAAGTGTAGACGCGAAGGCTACGGCCATCGTCACTGCGCCAGTCCCAGGCCTGCAGCGCTAATCTCTGACCCCCAAGCTTGATTTCTTCGTCTACCACAGCAGTGGAGTCTTCGGTGGCTCCATCGGACGACTCGCCCCCACTTACCGGAATTTTGCGATCTGCATCTAAAACAATCCTCTCCTTTTTCAGACGAGTCCAAGGTCGAAGCCAAGCGTTCTTGGTTTCAAACCATTCCAAACTCACGGGCACCCAAGCCGCACAATCAAGACTGTCTTTAGAACTCGGGCAAGACCACTGACCATTCCACTCCCATCTATAGATTTGCCCACCGAAGGCTACTTCCCATAAGCTTTTGCCCGCTCGTCCCGACTCACCATGCGTGCGCTCGAGTTTGCGACGAAGAATATTTTCATCAAGCTCACTGATATTTTGCGAAAGAAAGGCCTTCGCGGCTGTTGTTGAAACGCCAGAACTTTGAGCCCTTAGTGAAGACAAGCTTACCGATAAAAAACTGATCGCACAGATTAAAAACAAAACGCGCATTTGCATCCTCCTTAAAACGATGACTTCAAAAATTCCCGGAGCAAACTTTTTACCTCTGCGGACTCTGGGGATCTCAAATAATAAAACAAATTAGCTCTGAGAAATCCAAGCTTGTCCCCTGCATCGAATCGAAGCCCCTGACACTCATGAACATAAAGTCGCCCCTCGGCCGCTAGCGCCTGAAGCGCATCGGTCAGCTGAATCTCCCCACCCGCCCCAGGCTTGACGGCCTCCAGTTTTTTAAAAACATCTCTGGGCAATAAATAGCGCCCCGTAATCGCCCAGCGAGAAGAAGTGTCGCTGGCTTTGGGCTTCTCGATGCAGCGTGAAACCTGAGCCTCAGAGTTTGCAAGCTCGCAGATGCCGTATCGAGACACCTCTTCATCTTTCACTTTCATCACAGCAATCACAGCAGCATCGTCGGGTAGATTTTTCTTTTTTTGAAGAAGCTGTTCGAGTGCGGTGGGCGAAGCTTCCATCATTTCGTCCCCAAGCATCACAAAAAAATGAGAGCTCGAAATCATATTGCGCGCCTGCAAAACGGCGTGACCAAGCCCCAAGGCTTCTTTTTGGCGCACACTTTGAACCGACACCAATCTTGAGACTCTCTGAACAATCTCAAGAAGCTCGGTTTTGCCTCGAGATTGCAGTGTGGCCTCGATCGAGGGATCGATATCAAAGTGATCTTCAAGCGCGGTCTTGCCTTTGCTTGAAACAAAAATCACCTCGCGACTACCTGAGGCATGGGCTTCTTCGACAACGTACTGAATGATGGGCTTATTGCAGACCGGCAGCATTTCTTTAGGAATCGCTTTCGAAGCGGGCAAAGACCGCGTACCCAGGCCCGCGACGGGAATAACCACAGGAAACATGGGCTTATCTTAGCGAGGCCCGCAGCTGGATAGCCACGCCTATTTTGTGGATCGAAGTGGATAGAAGAATGGATCCAAAGGAGGGGTTGCGGATATAAATCATTGATTTTATTGATTTTTTATAAGTTTTTTGACAGTCGCAAAAGCCGACTTATGTTCGCTTTAGGTAAGGCCCCTTCGAGCCAGGCTCGGAGCAAAGAGGCAAACAGATTTTAAAAGTAAAGCGATGAGAAAGTCTCTTGAGCGACAAAGACTTCTCTCAATAAAGGAGATGATGAAATGGGACGTTGTATTGGCATTGATTTAGGAACGACCAACTCAGTGGTTGCAATCATGGAGGGTGGAGAGCCCAAGGTTTTAACCAATGAAGAAGGCGGACGCACCACACCCTCGGTGGTGGCCTTTACCAAAGATGGAAACAAATTGGTGGGACAAGTGGCGCGACGACAAGCCGTCACAAACCCAGAGAACACGATTTTTTCGGCTAAGCGATTCATTGGTCGCGCTTATGAAGAAAGTGGAGAAGAACAAAAGCGGGTTCCCTACAAAATTGTTCGCGGCGATAAAAATGATCCGCGATTTGAGATTCAAGGAAAGCCCTACACTCCTCAAGAAATCTCGGCTCAGGTTTTGATGAAGCTTAAAAAAGCAGCAGAAGACTATTTGGGTCAACCCGTGACAGACGCGGTCATCACGGTTCCGGCTTATTTTAACGACAGCCAACGACAGGCCACAAAAGATGCGGGCGCGATTGCTGGCCTGAATGTGAAGCGAATCATTAATGAGCCGACCGCCGCGGCTCTGGCTTACGGACTCGATAAGAAAAAAGATGAGCTGATTGCCGTTTATGATTTGGGAGGAGGTACGTTTGATATCTCTGTTCTCGAAGTGGGCGATAATGTCGTTGAAGTGAAGGCAACGAATGGGGATACGCACTTAGGGGGCGATGACTTTGACATCCGCATTATGGATTGGCTGGTCGAAGAGTTTAAGAAAGATCAGGGAATTGATCTTTCGAAAGACAAAATGGCAATTCAGAGACTTCGAGAAGCCGCCGAAAAAGCAAAGATCGAACTTTCGGCCACCTTGGAAACTGAAATCAATCTTCCTTTTATTACGGCAGATGCGTCGGGACCCAAGCATCTTAATTTTAAACTCACTCGCAGCAAGTTTGAAAGTTTGGTGGAGGATTTAGTCCAGCGCAGTCTTGAGCCGGTGAAAAAGGCGATGAAAGATGCCGGCGTTTCAGCCAGTCAGATCAACGAGGTTTTGCTCGTTGGAGGAAGCACGCGGGTTCCTCGAATTCAGCAAGTTGTTCGCGAGTTTTTTGGTAAGGACCCTAACAAATCAGTAAACCCTGATGAAGTGGTCGCTGTGGGTGCTGCAGTTCAGGCTGGAGTTTTGACAGGAGATGTAAAAGACGTTCTCTTGCTAGATGTCACGCCTCTCTCCCTAGGAATTGAAACTCTGGGTGGTGTGATGACTAAACTCATCGAAAGAAATACGACGATTCCGACCAGAAAGTCGGAAGTCTTTTCGACCGCAGCAGACAATCAAACTTCGGTTGAAATTCATGTGCTCCAAGGCGAGCGCGAGATGGCTTCGGACAACCGAACGCTCGGACGATTCCATCTTGAAGGACTTCCTGCCGCTCCGCGCGGAATGCCGCAAGTCGAAGTAACCTTTGACATCGATGCGAACGGGATTGTGTCGGTCTCAGCAAAAGATAAGGCGTCGGGCAAAACTCAGCAAATTCGGATTGAGAGCAGTAGTGGTCTGAACAAAGATGAGATCGAGAAAATGGTAAAAGATGCCGAGGCCAATCGCGAGGCCGATAAGAAAAAGCATGAGCAAGTCGTCGCTCGTAATCAGCTCGACCACTTGATTTTTCAAGCCGAGAAGACAGTAAAAGAACAGGCTGAAAAACTCGATGCGGCTTTAAAAGACGAGGCTAACAAATCTTTGGAGCGCGCCAAAGAAGCTTTGAAGTCCGAGAACATCGATATGCTCAAAGGAGCGATTGATGAAGTCACCAAGCTCAATCACAAAGTAGCCGAAGTACTTTACAAAACGCAGGGGGCTGGTGCCGCCGGCGGAGGGGCTGGAGAATCTTCTCCCAACGCGGAGGGATCTGCTGCTAGTGGAGCAAAAGCCGATGATGTGATCGATGCGGAGTTTACAGAGCGAAAAAATTCTTAAGTCGATTCGCTTGTCCTTTAAAAACCCTCTTAAAGAAAAAGCCCCCGTTCATCGGGGGCTTTTGTTTTGACTTGTGGCCCTCTCGACTTTGGGCTAGATCGTCTTTCTATCGGTTTTCGAAGGTTTAGGGGTGACGGTCATCCCACAAGCCTTTGACCTCGCAGGGACGCGTAAAGATGATCAAAAGTTTCTCTCTCTCTTTCTGCAACAAAAGTATTTTCGCAGCTTTTTCGGTTTTTTTTGGATTTTTGATAGGGCCTGCTCAGGCGCATGACCTCGCCCTTTCGTGCTCGTCGGGCTTGAGTCTTCATCGGGGCGTGCACTTCACGACCGAGTATCGGGCATTGCGCTGGGCGAACGAGATTCTTGAGAAGGAAGGAGCGCAGATGACTCGCGAGAGTTTGATGAGACAGGGCTTTTTGCAGCCTCTGTCTGAGCCCGTCTACCGAACCGACGAAGAGAATCAGCCGCTCCTCGATCAGCGAATGCCTTTTCGAAAGCTTTTTATGCCCTACGCTCAAACAGGATTTTATGAGCCCGAGAGACCTGTCTTTGATCCGAACTCAAAGGAACCAAAACCTTACCCAGAATATCGGGGTCAGATTATCTTTATGCCCGGAATTGGAGCGACGATTTCGCATGCTGGCAGGATTCTGGATGTGGTGGGAACTTTTCACGGACATAGATCGAAGAATCGCGGTAGCGGCGAGAAGTCGCATGATCATTTTGAGAAATGGGCGGCGGGTGATGTGAAGTGGCGAATGGCTTCTTATGCTCTCGATGTTACTTTGAATGGATTAGGCGATGGAGCTCCCCTCTTTTTTGCTACCGAAGCGGGATCGATTGAAGTCTTAAGACATCTTCATTTGATTTTGAAAATCTTGAATCCGCATCTTAAAGATAAGGTTTTTTTAGCGGGGCGCAGCCAGGGCGGTTTGATTGGTATGTCTTACATTC
>JBILFF010000022.1:0-22604 GCA_044351695.1 Bdellovibrionota bacterium | reverse complement strand
CGTAGTTACCAAAGTAGATTTCGAGGCTCTTACGAATATTTTCGTGAAGAAGGAGGCCGATAAGATCTGAATCTTGCAGATGACCATCGGAGTCTCTCAGGCTGTGCTGTCCGACTTTGAGAGCCTCCACATCTAGATCGTGAATTTTAGCGTTCTGAAGAGCCGAACGCACCGCCTCAACCGGATGAAGGTCCTTGGGATCCAATCGAACGATTGCCCAAAGAAAAGTTCGAATATTTTCTGGCTCTACCACACCCGACAGTTTGATCACGCCCAACTTTCTCTTGCGGATAAACCGCAATAGATGTCGTGACTGCCTGAATTGTCGAACATGAGGGCGCAGCCTCAGCTTATTGACATAGATTTGCTCTCCCCGAAACGAGATCTCTAGACTTTCATAGCCAGGTATAGAACTTAAATTTCTGAGAGCTCGGCAGAGGTTTTCAAGACAGAGATTGAAGATCTGATTGGAGGCATCGTGAATTTCTGTTTGGCGAAAAAATTGAAAAAGATTTTCGATGACTGAAAAAGCCACTAATCGAGGTGAAATGATTCCAAAAGTGTCTTGCTCGAGCTTTTCTTGCAAATCACTCGCAAGTTCCACCGCTTTTGTCTGGCTCATCCAGCCCTCGCTTTCATCGATAAAAGATGCTTCAAATCTCCATTTTGAAAAATGACGCTCTTCTCTTTATCAGCCCAAACTCGGACCTCCTTCAGATTCGAGATTTCTTTTTGACTCATGGCTACTCTTAAAATCATTTCTCGCTCCTGCGGATACTTGGGCCAAAGCACAAACTTACGTGCAAAAATCCATGGCTCAAAAACATCCACTGCTGGCTTTCCCATATACTTGAATGTGAGTCGCACAAACAAAGCGGACACCTCTTCGTTCCACTTCGACCAACGCCCATCGCGAATCAAAGCGGCAACAAAACTACGCCAGTCCTCTACTGCTGGATTGGAAAGTAGAGACTCCAACCAAGCTCGCTGAGCCGATGGAGAAAGTCGTTCAAACAAACTGATCGCCTGACCAAATTCTAGTCGAGCATACGCCACATATTTTACCGCTTCATCCCGCACACGAGCCGATCGATTTCTTAGGCCTCGCCCCAAAAACTCTGCCCGCTGTGGAAAATCAAGCTTCGCTAAAATACTAAAAGACTTAACGATAAGATCCTCAGGCCACCTGTAAACCTCTTCTTCAAATTTAAAGCTCTGACTCAAGAGGCTTTGAAACAAGGATTGCATCCCCGACTCATTCGATTGCGACACTTGATGACTCAAGAGGTACGGAACATACTTCCAATCTACAAACTTAAGGAGATCTCGCGCTAGGTCTTGCCGATCTCGTAGTCCGAAAGCTTCGGCGATATTGCGAAGATTCTCTTCTTTATTGATTGAACCACGGAGTTCGCTACCAATTGCACCATAAAGCGTTCGATATCGCTCTCTGGTGCTCCACTTTTCAATCTTCCGCAAAATAAATAAGATCAATCCAGGATGAAATCGATCCACTACGGATCTCATCACTTCTTTGAAGCCCGCAAGGCCATAGCTCAGCGAGGGCCAGTCACTGGGCGGCGCGCACTCGAGCATCGAAATGTAGTGAACCAACCCATTAAAATCTACCTGGGTTTGATCTAGGTGCTCCATCTCCTTCCGAAGTCGCCCCAGCTCTTCAGGCGAAAAGCGCACAATCTTTCTTGCTCGATCACTCATTGAAATGTCCGAAAGCTCATGTCTTAAGCTCTCCAGTAGCTTTGGGTCTCGCTTTCCCAAAGAACCTAAATTTTGGAGAATCTTTTCGCCCGTGGGCAGTTGCCACCGGTCGTCTTTGATGAACCATGATGAATCGAGACCGGTCTTCAGCCCCGTAGACTCCAACGAAGTCACCGCCTGAGTGCCCCCTTCATCACTTCGCAACGCCTCTCGAATAAACTGAGCTTCAAATGAATCCGCATCCTCATCGATGTTGAATTGACTGAGATCTCGATTTCCTCGGTCTGCTTTCATCAGTTGGCTGTAGAGGGCAATTTGAATATTTGGAGAGTTTTTTCGCCAAAGCACCGAAGCTAAATCTTCGCTCGATGCGTTCTGAAGATCCTTCTCTAACAATAACTTTCGAATCACTAACATCCAGTCCACAAGCTCTCGAGCAGTGAGTTGATTTCGCAAACTCACGGACTTTAATCCTTCACAGAATAACGCATGGGCCAGCGAAAACTCGGGATTTTTAGAGCTAAAGACTTCTTCGCCATTCCAATAAACTGAAGTCATCAGAAGATCGAATTCGACGACTCCCCCATTCTTGAGAGGCTGCCTTAGATTCTTCTCTAAATTTCGATCAATGAATTCAACATGTTTTTCGCATTGACGCATGTCTCCTGAGTAGACGTTGAGAAGACGGTAGAGTTTTTCAATGTCACTAAAAATCCGGGCCGCTTGACGATGATCATTCATGATACAATCAAAGCTTATCATTGCTTATGGACATGCCCAAGACACCCAATACAACTTTACCCACGAAGATAGACCGATACGAGATTCGGGAGCGAATTGGATCGGGGGGCATGGGTCATATCTTCAAAGGTTTTGACACAAAGCTGAAACGCCAAGTGGCGATAAAGATGATCTCTGACCGCGTCAAAGACGAATCAGTTCGAAAAACGATTCGCGAGCGCTTCTTCAATGAAGCTCGAGCCGCGGGAGCCCTTTCACACCCCCACATTGTACAAGTTTATGACGTCGGTGAAGTCAATGAGGTGGTGTACATCGTCATGGAGTTCATCGAGGGAGAGACGATCGAGCAACTCATCAAGTCAAAAGGCCCGCTCAATTTTGATAATTTGACCAAAGTCATCAAAGAGCTCGGCTCTGGACTAGCCTTCGCTCACAAGCGCGGCATTGTTCATCGAGACATTAAACCCTCCAATATCATTATTGAAGCAAACTCGGGTGTGACCAAAATTCTGGACTTCGGAATTGCTAAATTTATTGACGAAGAAGAAATGAAGCTGACGTCCACGGGAATGGTTCTGGGCAGTACTCACTACCTCTCCCCTGAACATATCACGGGCAAAAATCTCGATCGGCGATCGGACATCTTCTGCTTGGGCACGCTCTTGTATGAATCGAGTACGGGGGTTTTACCTTTTCGGGGGAACAACTCAAGCACGATCCTCTATAAGATTGTCCATTTTGAGCCACCACCAGCTCACGAATTGCGACCTGAGCTTAGCCCCCAGATCTCTAAGCTGATTTCTCGATGCATGGCAAAAAAACCCGAGGACCGCTTTCAGTCTGGCGAAGATCTGATTTCGGCTGTTCAGGAAATTGAGCGCGCTCTCATTACTAAGAATTCAGCCCCCCTCTCTAGCGGTGTTTCAGAGTCCGATTTTCTATCGCAAAGTTGGTTTGTTCGAGACAGCCAACTTTTGACTGCACTCCAGACTCAAAAAAAAATCAGCCCAGAAGAAGCTTTGCAATTCCGCGGCAAGGCTGTTTACGACCTCGTGGTGCGCAAGGGTTCGGTGAACGAAGATGACCTCTGTGCGCTCATCGCCGATCTTTTACAGCTCCCTTCGATTCCAAAGGCAAGACTAAAAACTCTGCGTGTGGCAGAGGATATAAAAAACTTTTTTAGATCAGACATTTTACAGCGATATCACATTCTTCCTTTCTTCAAGGATTCAGCTCAAAAGACGGTGAGTATGGTGATTGATGGCTCAACAGACTTTCAGAGAGAGCCCGATATTGCGCAAGCCTTTCGAGACTATCAATTTTGTTTGTATGTGGGGAGCCGCAGCTCCATCGATCGGCTCATTCAAACTCGAATTCTTCAATCGCCCGACGCAGAATCTGGCAATCTTTTCAAAGACACAGACGAGATTCTTGAATCGACTCGACTGAGCCACAAGAGATTGCTTTTGGTTGAGCCTCAAAGCAATTACCAACAAGCCGTCATCAGTCTGTTCCAAGGTTATGAGTCCTCAGTCACTTTGGTTTCCACTTTTGAAGAGGCTATTCAAAAAATAAGAAGTGAAAAGTTTCATCACATTTGGGCTCGTCGGGATGTTGTCGGGGATGAACTAGCCTTTGAGGCTCAGCTCCTCCGAAACAACCCTGCCTGCGATGTTCGCTTTTACACGAACTTAGGCGAAGAGCTCCTCGAGGACTCGATTCACTATCTTAAGTTTCGTGAGTTCTTTATTAAAATTCTTCATAGCTTTCTGAGCTCTGGATCCGAGAGTGAAAGAACGATCGCCAATGAATACGCGAGTTTTGCTCTGCGGGCGGCGCGAGCAGTGACTCAAGATAACAAAGAACTCGATGAAGTTTATTTTTCAGCACTCCTCTATAAATGGGAAAAGCTACGCCCTCAGACCAAGCGATTGACTGAGGTTTTACAAGGCATCTTTCGATTCCGCCACATCATCGACTGCATTCCCGAACGATACGACGGAAGAGGTCCAGCCGCTTTACGCGCTCAACAGATTCCATTGGCCAGTCGCATCATGGCGGCACTATTGATTTTTGAAAAAGGCCAGCTCAGCTTTAGTGAATTAAAACCCGAGCAAATCGAAGCCATCCGAGCGGCCTTTGATTCAAGCTCTGGCAAGCAACTGGATCCGATTATTAGCTCGCAGATCTTAGATTTTATAGCGCCTCGATCTCGGGGAACTTCTGGAAAGATTTTCCTAGTCGACTCAGAATCTCAAGGGGCTGACGACATGGCCGCTCACTTGCGTCGTATTGGTATGGAAGTCCATGTTTTTGAAGATGGAATGGCCGCTGTGTCCTCTGCAAAAAAGAGCGCTCCTGACCTTTTGATTACCGAAATGATGGTAAATAAATTAGATGGGCTGTCGATTATGGCTCGTTTAAAAGCGGACGCAACGACTGCCAAGATTCCGATCGTGTTCTTTTCGAGCTCGAAGAGACCCGAACACAGTATGAAAGCGCTTCAGATGGGCGCTGAGGATTTCATTTCTAAAGAAAGTGATCCCCAGCTTGTTCTCACGAAAATCGAAAAGCTGGTGAAAAGGAGCAAGGCCCCTTAGCCTGCCTCGGGCTTTATCTTACTCGCTCGGCTCCGTATACAAGCGCTCATCGGTTCGAACCCAACCCAAATGAGAGCGAATATGATTCTCGATCGAAAGCTCTCTCATTTGATCAATCAAATCGAGACGCTTGCGTAAATTTTGATTGGAGGACTCCGCCACCCGAATGTCCTCACGCACACGAGCCATTTGAGTTTCCATTCGTATCCAATCGCGAATTCCATTCTTCGAAAAGAATAAACTCACCGTGACAAGGGCTAGAGCTAAGAATCCACCGCAGATCCAGAATCTCATGGCTTATAGATGTCAAAAAAAGACTCCAGCCTACGCACGCTTTCGCCTTTTAGATTTTGAAACATCACCCCGAGCCCGCGGATATCGGAATCAACTTCTTGCCGAACAATCACTCCATCCGTGACAAATGGCGCCTCATCGCCCCAGAGCTGAAAGTCCATTTTCATGATGGAATACAATGGAAAGCTTAAGGAAGTTCGAATAAAAATGCCCGTTTCTGAAAGAGTGGTACTCCAAGATTCGTGGGTCTCATTGAAGATGGTGAATTTGACTTGTTGTTGAAACCAAACTCGACGCGCCGATCGCGCCTCGCCGGCTTTTGATTCTTGCGCTCCTGAAGCACGAGACATCGACTGAAGACGAAGTGCAATATCCTGGGCAGGAGTTTTTCGATTCACATAACCGGCAACTCCAAGCTTGCGCAACTCCACCAGCTCGTTTCTGGACGTGCCCTCCTCAATCATCGGGAGAATGGAGGCCTTCAAAGAAGATCCTAAGCTCCTTAAGCTCGCTTTCGCCTTGTCATTTCGCAAATCAATCAAAACAAAATCCGCATTGGATTGAGAAACTTCATCGATGTTCTTCGTCGAAAAACACTGAAAACCTTTTTCTCGCAGGGCAGCCCCCCACATTTCATCAAAGTCCCCTAAGGCGGCTACAAGCTTCTTTTCAGCCATAGTCTTTATTATCCACTTAAAACAAATATTTAGCCAAGCCCTACAGTCAGGCTCTGGAGCACTGCAACAAAACAGGCCCCTCCCCCAAAGTCCTGAGGACTTCGATATACTGAGGCTTGGGGGAGTATCGCTTGGTTGATCCAGCTCAAGGCTTGGAAATCGCACCGGAATTGACTTTGGAGGATCTTGCAGACATCAAGATCCCCTTAGACCTTTTTGCGCGCTTCCCTCTCGATTTGTGCGCAAAGCATCGTCTTCTCCCTTTGCGATTAGATGAATCGTCGGGAACCCTCAGCTTTCTCTTTGTCGATCCTGAGGTGGAAGAAACGATGCTCGCTCTCAAACAACAAAATAATTGGAAGTTTCTCTCGGCCTTTCGAATTAGCTCCAAGGTCTTCGATATTCTTTTTGAACAAATTGAAAACTCACACCAAAATCTCAGTCCGAGAGCCAGTAAGGATGAAGCCCCTGCGATCGCTAACGAAACCAGTCGACTCGAAAAGAGTTGGGCGATCGCTTTGATTGAACCCGAATCAACCCTTCGCTCGTCCTTGAGAACACTCTTGGAATCTCAGAATTATGCCGTGATTCCTTTTGAAAACGAAGCCGCCTTTAAGAGCGAGCTCCAAAGACTGTCTCAAAATCTCCAAAATGAGGATGACCTTCTTAACATTGCAGAGAACGAGAAGCTGGTTCCATTTAAGGCCGTTATGGTTCGCAAGCAAAACCTCTCAACACCCTCTACTTTTTGCGATTATGTCTGGGCCCACTTCAATCACGTGAAAGTTTCTATTTTAGATGACCGATGGCTGACGGGAGTCTTGGATCGTGGTCTGCTCGAGAATCAACCTGAAGTTGACGATTTTGGTTTTCATTTAAGACATGGCAATTACTACTATGCTGCCATTGAATGCCTGAAAAAAGGTAATATCTTTCAAGCAGTGGAACTTTTGAGTCAGGTAGGCCGAGAGGATGTTCACTACATCAAGGCCAAAATACTTTTGGGCAAAGCGCTTCTGAAAAAAAATAATTACAAAAAGGCTTTGGATCACTTTCAAGAAGCTTATGATTTTTGGGCCGACGATCCCGAGGGCATCGTGGATGAGACCACTCTTAAGCTCCTCTATCATCTTGCTTATACCTTTGAAAAAGTAGGACGAATCGATGACGCTCTCAAGCTCTACGAACGAGTCGCCGCTGAGAACCCCCTTTTTCGTGAAGTGAGTGAGCGAATAATCAAAGTAAAAAATAAACGCTCAAAAATGATTAAAGATAGTGAACGAAAAATGGGCATGCCCGCCTTTAGCAAAGACACCCGCTCAGAGAGTCGATACGAGAAACTCGAGGAAATTGGAAAAGGCGGAATGGGACTCGTCTATCGCGCACGAGACCGTGTTTTAGGCCGAGAGGTGGCGCTCAAAATTCTTAACTCTCACTTCAAGCACGACGAAAAAATCAAGGACACGTTTTTTAGAGAGGCTAAATCTTTAGCGGCACTCAACCATTTAAATATCGTTACGGTCTTTGATGCGGGGATAGAAGATGGAAACTACTACATTGCGATGGAGTTCATTGACGGAAGAACCGTTCGTGAGCTCTTAAAAAAGAAAGGTTACTTTAAACTCACCACTGCACAAGCTCTTTGCCGACAGGTTCTGAAAGCTCTCGCTTATGCCCACTCCAAGCACGTGATCCATCGTGACATCACGACTAATAATATGATGCTCACCGAAACAAAGGTTGTGAAACTCATGGACTTTGGGTTGGCTCGCGTAGTGAACCATCTTCATTCTGAGCAGTCGATCATTGGTGGAACACCCTATTTTATGAGCCCGGAGCAGGTCGAAGGGGCTCCGATCGACCATCGAACGGATATTTATTCTTTTGGTGTGTGCTTTTTTGAAATGTTGACAGGCCGGGTCCCCTTTCCGATGGAAAACCCCGGCTACCACCACCTTCACTCCGCCCCACCGGATCCACGAACTCTTAAAGCCGATATTCCGCTTGAAATGGCCGAGTTGATTTTGCGGTGTTTAGAAAAGGACCCTGCGAAAAGATTTCAATCAGCCGATGAGATTCTAGATTTGCTGAGAGAAGCGCCTCGAGACGCGACAGAGAAGACGAAGGCCTCTAAAGCTCGGAGGGACAGATAATGTTTCAGTTCCCCGCCTTCCGAGGAGTAGTCAAAATTTTCGTCATCACATGCTTTGCTGTCTTTCTTGCTCAGGTTTTAGCCCTCAAGATGGCTCCTCAGCCCACCCCAGGTATCGATGCTTTGACTTATTTTTTTGGGTTAACACCTCAAAGATTCCTCGAAGGACATGTCTACACTTTGCTGAGTTGGATTTTTCTTCACAGCACCTCGATGATCTTTCATCTTTTGTTCAACATGCTGGCTTTCTGGATGTTTGGAGCCATGATTCAAGAGCTCCTGGGTGATCGAAAGTTTTTATGGTTTTGCGTTTGTGGAGCTGTTTTTTCGGGGCTGGTTTTGATTCTCGTCAGCTTTGCTGACGCCTCTATGCGTGGAGCTCCCACCATTGGCGCTTCAGGACTCGTATTTGCCGTTGTGCTCGCTTTTGCCCGTTTGTACCCCAATCAAACGGTTATTTTTTATATCTTTCCGATGAAGATGAAATTTTTGGCTGCTCTCTTAGTGGTCGTCGATATTTTCTTTTGGATCACCGGCCAGAATCAACAAGTAAGCTATGCTGCCCACTTAGCTGGAGCCGCTTATGGATTTTTTGTTATTCCCCGCATGATGCGTGGAGGGGGGCACCAAGACTCGGGTGGAGGAAGTTGGCTCGACAAATTCAAAGCTCTCTGGCCTCAAAGAAAGAAAAAGCGTCATCTCAGAATTATCTACCCCGAGAACTCAAATGAGCGAAGGACCTATCATTGATGAGCAAGCTCGGACTTAAATCTTTTCGCAGAAATAGTTACGAAGAAATCAAACGCCTCATCGCCTCTAAATACCCGATTGTATGGCTAGAGAGTTGGGAAGAAGATCGGGTCGAAACCACACTCAAAAAAATTGCTGAAAAAGGTTTTTCAACACCCATGACTTATGCCTCCTGGTCACAGACCGGAGGACTTCAGTCCGGTGAAAAAGTAAAAGACATCAACGAAGTTCTTCATCAATTCATCCTTGACTCAAAACCCGGCCTTCTTTTGATCAAAGATTTTTCGTGGGAACTAGCCTCTCCGGCGCATCTAAAGCGATCTCTTCGCGATGTATACCATTTTACGAAAGGGGCTTTTAAAACGGTATTCCTACTATCGCCCTACTCTTCGATTCCTGAGGATCTGACTAAAGAAATTTATCCTCTTGAATTTGCGCTTCCAGACGAAGCCGATCTCGAGAATATTTTTCAGAGTGTTCTCAAGGCTTTTCCCAAAGTGAAAAATAGCCTCTCCGAAGAACAAACCAACTTACTCCTTCGCGGAGCTCTTGGCCTGACGGGAGATGAAGCAAAGCTTATTTTTCAAAAAATTTTAGTGGGCCGACAAGAGCTAAATGAAGACGCTTTAAACATGGTGTACTCAGAAAAAGCTCGAATTGTCCGACGCGACGGCCTTTTGGAGTTTATTGAAACTCGATATTCGCTCGATGATATTGGAGGCTTAGAAAATCTTAAAGAATGGCTTAAAGATCGCGCTAACTTTTTTTCTGAAGAGGCACAGAAAGCAGGACTGAGCATGCCGAAAGGCCTACTGATGACTGGAGTGAGTGGGTGCGGCAAGTCTCTGTGTACTCAAGCGATTGCTGCCGCGTGGGGTTTGCCGATTTATCGCCTCGATATTAATCGAGTGTATGGTGGCGCCCTGGGCGCTCCTGAAGAGGGCTTTCGACGAGCCATTCAGCAAATTGAGTCGGTGGCTCCTGCCATTCTATGGCTTGAAGAGATTGAAAAAAGTGTTGCTGGATATGAGCAGGGTGACAAAGGCGTCACGGCACGAATCTTCAGCAGTTTTTTAACCTGGCTACAAGAGCATCGCTCACCGGTCTTTGTGGCTGCAACCGCTAACGAAATCAATCGCCTGCCCCCAGAGCTTCTTCGCAAAGGACGCTTTGATGAAATCTTTTTTGTCGATTTACCTCATGAAAAGGAGCGGGAGCAGATCTTTGCAGTGCATTTGAAAAAACGAGGAATCGATCCTGAGAAATTTAAACTTACTGAACTCGCCAAAAGTACGGTCAATTTTAACGGGGCCGAGATTGAACAATGTGTCGTGTCTGGCTTAGTCATCGCGTTCAAAGATCATCAGCGCGATCTTTCGCAGGAGGATATTTTTCGGGCAGCTGGAAGAACGGTGCCATTAGCGACAACGATGGCTGAGCAGATCAAGGAAATTAAACGATGGGCTGACACCCGTGCGGTCAAAGCGTCTAAAGTGTAAAAATGCTGATATCGAACGGTTGGATGCCATTTGAATTTCAACGAAGGGCGAGACTCTTTTTGATGGCTTTTGGGCATGATTCTGAAATCCGATATCCAGAAACTCGCCTTCGCTTGGCCTTGGAGCTTAGAAGCCAACTCTTGTCCGCCGACAGAACTTTGTTTCAAAATCTCCTTGATCGATTCGCTCGGGCAAAAAAGAAGGTTTCGATTCTGGATTTGCCGCTTTTGATTGAGTGGTCTGAAAGAAAAAATCTTGCCCAAAGCTTAATCATGATTAATCAGAGCTTAGAGGCCCTTCCCACAGCTCTCACCCCTGCCGCTCAAATTTGTCGAGTGCGGCTCATCGAGATTGCAAGCGAAATTCGACGTGCGGTACCCGATGCAGATCCAAAACTTACCGAGCTATTAAGTTTGCGATGGAGATTTGCAGCACTTCGAGATGAAGCTCAATACCTTATAGATCGCCTAAGAAGTCTTCGCTAAAATTAAATATGACTTTGGCTTTGCTTTTCTTTGGGGCGATTGCTCTTTTTCATCGAGAAATACTTTTTGGTCTTTTAGTCCTGCAACACAAAGCTAAATCCATGAGCTTTGGAATCTCAGGAAGCAAAAGAGGTCGATTTCAATTGATGAGCAGTCCTCAACTGTCTGAGGGTTTGATCAGCTTTTCGAGCCTATTTGGTCTGGTGATCATCGTTGATGAAGCCCTGTGGGACTCCTGGTCGTCGAGCGAGCAGCAAGCTGTGGTTTTGTGGAGCTTTGCTGCAGCGCAACGTCGATCCACTTGGGGTCGTCTTCTTCGCCCGGGAGAACCCCAACTCATCGATCGAGACAGTCTGCTTTTCGGCGCGAGCTCGATTGATCTTATCTCAGCACTGCAAACGCTAGAGGCACAGCGCCGACAGCCTTTAGCTGTCGGACCGAGCATCTGGAGCGGTCTGAGCCCCTTGGGTCCCTCATGGATTGGAACTTGGCCCACTTTATCAGAAAGAATATCGGCCCTGAGTCGATCATCGATAAAACTCTTTTAAATCGATTTGCGAATTGATTGCGCCCTGTCTTCATGCGAAACCTGAATAATGAGCGTGGGACGATCAAAATCGAAATCCTCATCAGGAGCAAAGACTCCCACTACTCCAAAAAAATCGAGTAAAGAAAAGAGGACGGCGCCATCTAAACGAGAAACCACTACCGCGCTTGTTTTGTCGGGCCCCGTCGAGATCGTAGATTCAAGTACAGTCAAAGAGAGCTTTCAAAGCTACTTAGAATCCATTCGACGCTACCCCCTGTTTTCACCGGAAGAGGAATCTCGATTGACCAAACAATTTTATAAGTCCCGCGACCCTCAAATCGCAAAGATGATCATTCTTGCAAATCTGCGTTTAGTCGTAAAAATTGCCCAAGATTACCTGAGGACGGGAATGCAATTGGTCGATCTGATTCAAGAGGGGAACATCGGCTTAGCGCAGGCCGTTCAAGAATACGACCCCTACCGTGGAGTTAAATTCTCAAGTTATGCCAGCTACTGGATTAAAGCTTACATTCGAAGTTTTATTCTCAAGAACTGGTCTCTCGTAAAAATCGGAACCACGCGAGCACAACGCGCCCTTTTTTATCGATTACAAAAAGAAAAAAACCAACTGGAAGCGCTAGGAATATCTCCGGACCGTAAGCTCCTTGCAGAGAGACTGCAGGTTAAAGAGAAAGAAGTAGATGAGATGTCTCAGCGATTGAGCGGACGCGATCTTTCTTTGAATGCTCCGTCGCGACGAGATCAAGAAGACGGGGACGAATTGATTCAATTTGTTGAGGATCCACAAGTGGGGCCGGATCTTCGGCTGGCCGAGGCTGAAATTAAAAAAGAGTTTATTGAGCGATTGGACCATTTTGAAAAGAGTCTTGCAGGCAAAGAGCTCGTCATTTTTAGAGAACGACTACGAGCGGAACAGCCCAAAACACTTCAAGAAATCGGCGAAGCTTATGGAATCACTCGCGAGAGAGTACGTCAGCTAGAAGCTCGTGTGATGGAAAAGCTCAAAGAATACATGAAGCAAAACGCCAAATTCCTAAGCGACAGCCACTCAACTTAATGGCGATCGCCACTGAGGAGACGAAGGTTTTTCTCAAGGAGCGAGCGAAGTTGGCGTCTCAAGTATCGTAGAGCGTGAAGGCGCAGATCTCGTAACTTGCGACCAAAGCGATGGATCCAACGATTCCAATGGGGTTGGCTCTTTAAAAAATCCTCTTTGAGCTCAAAGGGTACTTCTTCAGGAGAGACGCTTCTGGTTACCCCCGTCTCTTCTTTCGTTTCGCGAAACTGAAGATAAGGAGAAGTAGACCCGTCCTCTAAGCCCTGATTAGACAAATTTCTGAAGTAAACAGTGCCAGTGAGAAAGGATAATAATCGAAGAAGTTGTTCGCGAAAGAAAGTTTCATGCTCAGCACTCACCTGTCGAACGACGATCGTTTGACGGGGCTGACCAAAAGTGCCCTCATACAGCGTGAGTGGAATGCCATACTTGAGAACAATTTCATAAAGCTTGTTTTGTCTGCGAACAGAGATAATCCCATGACAACCTAATCGGCGACAGCTCGCGAGAATAGACCAAAGCGGCACGCGCGAGAGTTCGGAAGGTTTAGAGTCTAAATCCCAAGCCTCTAAAATCTCAAACAGCTGACCTAAATCAGCGTTATGAGAACCTAAAAGATGATCGACTGAACTACTGACCTGCTGAAAAGCAATAATCGGAACATGATCTTGAGGCATGGCGATCTGTTGAATCTCGTATTCACCCTGCTTCCAGGTGAGGGCTTGCAGATAAGAACCTACGGATTGTTGCTCCAAAAGAATTTTAAGTTCGTCATTGTCGAGACCATGGATCTCTTGAACAAGCTCCCCCAGTCGCTTAGTGGGACGGTCATCAGAAAGCAGATTTCTCTGGAGGGTCAAACAAGTGTTGAGATCTGCTTCGGTAATCCAATGACGATCCACCATCATGCGGCCAAGAAGCTCAGGGAGAAGATTGGATTGGATTTTAAAAATCTCGCCTCGACTAAACCAAAGCTTCTTCTTTTTATCGTTTTTTGACAGCGAAAGGGTGCCGGTGAATCGCTGTCGATGGAGCTGCTCCATGAGGGATCGCGCCGGATGTTCGGAAAGACTTCCCGTCGGTTTCAACGCTAATGGGGTCGCCACAGATGCTCTAGCCTGCTCAAAGGTCACAGCCTCTCATGGAGAGCACGAAATGTGCCAAAAAGGAGGGCCCTTTTAGGCCCTCCTAAGCATTTTCGGCCAGAACACAGACGCCTAAGCCTGAAAAGCTTACAGCCCAATGACCAAAATTGCAGCTCTCCCCGGCCAGCCTATTCGAACCACTCTGGGTTGGTGCTGCCGCTTGCCTCTGACTAGGCGGGCTCGTAATGTGTTGTCATGACGAATTTTAAAAGAAAAAAAATCACTGTAGTTGGAGCCGGCAATGTGGGAGCCACTTGCGCTCATTTGTTGGCCATTAAAGAGTTAGGCGATGTCGTTTTGGTAGACATTTCGGAAGGCATCCCACAAGGCAAGGCTCTCGATATGTTTGAAGCGACGCCTGTGGACGCTGTGAGCGTCAACCTGGTGGGAACAAATGGGTATTCAGAGACTAAAGATTCAGATTTGGTGATCATCACGGCTGGAGTGCCACGAAAACCCGGGATGAGTCGCGACGATCTTTTAAAGATCAACGCTGGAATTGTTGGAGGCGTATCCAAAGAAATTGCCAAATCGTCTCCGAATGCAGTGGTGATTGTGGTCAGCAATCCTCTAGACGCCATGTGTCAGGTGGCAAAGAACGCCAGTGGATTCCCTAAAGAGCGTGTGATGGGAATGGCGGGGATTTTGGATACGGCCCGATACCGCAGCTTTTTAGCGATGGAAATCGGCTGCGCACCCGATGATATTCAGGCACTTCTTTTGGGTGGTCATGGCGACACCATGGTTCCCCTCCCTTCCTACACGACAGTTCAAGGCATCCCGGTCACACACTTTGTTAAGCCCGACAGACTGAACCAAATTGTGGAGCGCGCTAAAAACGGTGGGGCTGAAATTGTAAATCTTTTAAAGACCGGCTCAGCTTACTATGCGCCTGCACGTGCGTCTGTGGAGATGGCAGAGGCCATTTTGAAGGATCAAAAAAGAATTCGACCTGTTTGTGCTTATTTGGAGGGCGAGTTTGGCTACCAAGGCATTTATCTAGGAGTACCCGTCATATTAGGTGGGCGAGGAATCGAAAAGATCATTGAAATTCCACTCACTGATGGAGAGAAAAAACTCCTTCAAAACTCCTACGAGGCCGTTAAATCGCTGGTGGACGCGCTTTAAGTATCATGGATTTTGGATGTTGGTTTGAGGCTCACCGCTCCAAGCCAACATCCAAACCCGATGCTTTCTTTTTAAGTAAGGATTTTCGTCGATCTGATATTCCTGCCGAATGTGTCCGCCGACTTGAGCCACGAGGCTTTTAGACTCAAGAAGCTCTTCATCTCCTTGATGGGCAAAAATCATCAGTGGCGATTGCCGCAAACACTTTGCATAAAATTCCTTGGGACGAAACATTTCATCTGGAAGGCCCCATTTCTGATGCAGGTCCCTAAAAATAAACGGAAAAAAGCAAAAAAGGAGATCATAAGATTGCACTTCAGTCTTCAACCAATCTCCTGACCGATAAGCTAAATGAATTCGCTCAAAACTTTCTTCTGCCCACTGAGCATGAGAACGCCCCACGTCTCCTCTGCGAAACAAATTGAGATAGCGCCTGCCCGGATCACACTCTAAGCCTGTGAGTTCTACCGAAGCCTCAGATCTCGCGTTCAACCAACTGGCGAGCCCAGAGGCATAAGTCCAATTTTTACATCCAATATCGAGGACTTTTAAGGGCCGGCTGAGAGGCTTCCAAAGAATCGGCTCCAGCAGATATCGATAAAACAAAGAGATTCTCAAGCTCGTATCACTCAGCTGCAGCGCTAGGGATTCGGGAATCCAGCTTTGCTCAAAAGTCTTCGTATTGGCCTCTCGATAAGCATCGAGACGAAGACGGGGCTGGTGCTGCCGTAGCAGGTAGTTGAGGGCCCTGAAACTCCACATAGTAAAAGTTTATTCTGAATGCTTGAAATGTTAAACCTTGGCTTGATCTATGGGGCAGAGAGATCGATTCCCAAAATGGCTGGCGAGCGTTTTGATTGTAAGCATCCTGGCACTGGGTGTTGCACTGCTCACCCACTCTATGTTGAGCCTCGGAGATGTGGAGTGCAGCCTCT
This sequence comes from Bdellovibrionota bacterium, assembly GCA_044351695.1. Lineage (GTDB taxonomy): Bacteria > Bdellovibrionota > UBA2394 > UBA2394 > UBA2394 > JBILFF01. The sequence continues at coordinate 6,872 of JBILFF010000022.1, read as the reverse complement.
GCGTTGAGTTTAAAGGGACAAAAGCTTGTCCCACGGCTTGGGGTCCCACTCGCCAGGCCGCTCAAGAAGAGGCCATGAGAACGGCCTGTGCCCAGCTAGCCGCTGGGGTCACCGAGGTTTTGGCCTGCAATCGAGCCCCCATCAGTCATGTCGTGTGCTCCGGTGATTAAACGGCAGCACTCGCATCACGAAAAAGGGGGGGTCAAATATGACAGAAGGCATGGATTATGATAGGAGGCGCTTGCTTATGACAAAAACCGAGACTGCAGAAAATCAAATCACTAAATCTCCGTCCACTCCAGTGGCTGTTTTGCCGGGTACCGCCTTAGTATCGAAAAATGGGGCATCCAAAAAATGGACGAACGAAGACGCCATTGAACTTTATAATATTGATGGATGGGGCTCCGATTACTTTTCAGTAAATGCTGCGGGAAATCTCGTGATGCAGCCCAAAGGAGCGGGGGGGCCAGCGATTGAATTGGTAGATGTGATCGAGGAATGTCGAAAACAAAACATCGATCTTCCCTGTATCATTCGGTTCCACGACATTCTCCGACACCGAGTTCGTCGAATGAACGAACTTTTTATCGATGCAATTGAGACTTATGGTTTTCAAGGCAGCTACCGTGGAGTGTATCCCATCAAAGTCAATCAGATGCGGGAAATCATCGAAGAGATTCTAGAAGTCGGCGCGCCTTATCACTTTGGGCTCGAAGCCGGCAGCAAGGCCGAGCTGCAAATTGTTCTTGCTTACAATAAGGACCCCGAAGCCCTTACGATTTGCAACGGCTACAAAGACAAAGACTATATTCGCCTCGCTCTTTTGGGCTGTCAGCTTGGCCGAAAAGTTTGTTTGGTCATTGAGAAATTCTCTGAACTCCCCCTCATCATTCAAGTCGCGCGCGAAGCAGGCGTGAAACCCATGCTGGGAATTCGAGGAAAGCTTTCAACCAAGGGCTCCGGAAAGTGGCAAGAGAGCGGGGGAGACCTGGCGAAGTTTGGATTGACCTCGAGTGAGATGATTCGAGCCGTTGAGTATTTGAAAAAAGAAGAAATGCTCGATTGTCTGCAACTCTTCCACTTTCATATTGGCAGTCAGGTGCCGGACATCAGAACGGTCAAAAGCGCGGTGCAAGAAGGCGCTCGGTACTATGCCAGCCTTCGAAAATTGGGAGCTCCAGTAAACTACTTTGATGTAGGGGGCGGTTTAGGAATCGACTATGATGGGTCACAATCGAAATCCGACTTTTCCGTAAACTACACGCTCGATGAATATGTGCGAGACGTCGTTTATCAACTGCAGGCAGTTTGCGACGAAGAAAAGGTTTCGCATCCCAATATTGTTTCAGAATCTGGTCGGGCCATTGTGGCACAGCATTCTTGTTTAGTGATGAATGTCGTGGACTCTTTTGCACCAAGCATTCGCAGAAGTTGGCAAAACTCTCCTCTTCTAAAGAGCTCGCCTCTTGTCGCAGAGACCTATGAAATTTTGAATCAACTGAGCTTGCGCAATGCTCTTGAGTCTTTTCATGATGCGAATGCAAAAAAAGATGAGGCTCTTTCACTTTTTAAACTCGGTCGAATCAGCTTAGAAGAGCGCTCTTTGGTTGAGCAACTCTTTGCCGATATTTGTGTTTGGATTGTGGAAAACCGAAAACGAATGAAGCGAGTCCCTGAAGAGTTTCAGGAATTAGAAAGCCGAACTCTTCAGCAATATGTCGTTAACTTTTCGGTGTTTCAATCTTGTCCAGACCATTGGGCTTTTGATCAACTTTTTCCGATTGTGCCACTCCATCGTATGAATGAGCGTCCTCGTGTGAATGCCACTTTGGTAGACATTACCTGTGATAGCGACGGTGAGATTGATCGGTTTATTTCGCGCACCGAAGTTTACTCATCTGCTTTAAAGCTGCACCCTTTTAAAGAGGGGCGCCCCTATTATCTTGGAATGTTTCTGACCGGTGCTTATCAGGACATTATGGGCGATATGCATAATCTCTTCGGAAGAGTGAATGAGGTGCATGTCTATTTAGATGACGAAGATCCCGATGATTTTTATATCGAAGAGGTCATTCGAGGCGACAACATCTCCAATATGCTTGAGGCTAATCAATATAGCTTAAAAGACGTCAGTCGAATGCTGAAGGATCAGGTAGATGCCAAAATCCGGGATGGCAGTTTGAAGCCCAAGCAAGGGGTTCAACTCATCGATTTTTACGATCGAGTTCTGCAAGACTATACCTACTTGCACAAGGGTTTTTGATTTTCCGGATTAAGAACCCACGGGCTCAGCTGGTTTTGGCTTTGCTGGATTTAAAGCTTGGCTCCGTTCGCTCGATCTCAAAGACCTCGTCCATTTCGGCCACGTCCGATAAGAAGCTTCGATGGTTTCGGTTGGTCGTACAGTACTGCAAGTCCAGGTAGGGTCGATCGGAGCCCTGAGAGCCAAAAAAACGATAGTCCCCTGGATTGACGAGATGATCTTCAAGCAATCCTAAGATTTTCCACTCCGTCTTTCCGTGCCGAGGATCAAAAGAGATTCGGCGCCCTTCAATGTTTCGGTCAACAAACAAGCGCTTCTCTAAAAGTCGAAGAGCTCGAAGCGTAAGAACAACACAAAAAACAGCGATCACTGCAAAAACATATTTACCTGAACCAACAAGCATACCGATTGCCGAAGATACCCAGACCGTGGCTGCGGTGGTCAGCCCGGCAATGTAGCCTCTTTCAGATTGATGAAGAATGGCTCCTGCTCCCAAGAAGCCGATTCCCGTCACAATCTGAGCTGCGACTCGAGCCGGGTCTCCGTGCGGGCCCGCAAGGATCATCGAGATTTGCACAAAAATCGCAGAGCCCAAGCAAATTAAAACCAGAGTTCTTGCGCCAGCGGGCTTGCCCCGACTCTCGCGCTCCAAGCCAATCACGAGCCCACACGCAATCGACACGACAATGGATCCAATAAACCCGGGAGCGGTTTCAATAAAATTGCTCAGCAGAGATTCGAGCTCAAGCACTCTTATAGTTTACGAGTATTGTTAAGATTTCACAAATCGATCGTGCAGCGGTGCATTATCAATCATCCTCTCCAGCGAGATGACGATACAAGGTTTTCGGGTCTACCCCTAAAGCCTTAGCGGCTTTGGTCTTGTTTCCTTTATGAATCAGAATCGCCTTCTTCACGTAGTTTCGAATGAACTGCTCTTTCGCATCGGACAGCGAAGGAAGAGCTTCGGATTTGGGTGATTCATTTAGAAACTCAAAATCCTGAGCGCTGAGTAGAGACTTGCCTGGGTGGTCCTGCGCCAAAACAATAGCTCGCTGAATGGCATTTTGAAGCTGCCGAATGTTGCCAGGCCACTCGTGTTGAAGCAAAACCGTGGCCGCAGATTCATCGACACCCTGAAACCTTTTTCCATGCTCCTTCGAAGATGATCGAATAAAATCCTCTGCGATTTCCAGCAAATCCTCTCCCCTCTGCCGGAGAGGCGGGAGTTTGAAAGTAAGAGTATTGATCCGAAAATAAAGATCTTGCCTAAAAAATCCTGAAGCTACAGCTTCCTCTAAGGGTTTGTGCGTAGCGGCAATCAATCGAAAATCGCTTCTCTCCTCTACATTCGAGCCTACGGGCATGAAGGACCGCTCTTGCAGAACTCGCAAAAGCTTCGCCTGCATATGAAGCGGCAGATCCCCAATTTCGTCTAAAAACAAAGTTCCCAAATGGGCTCTGCGTACGAGCCCCACTCGGTCGGCTACGGCTCCTGTAAAAGCTCCCTTTTTGTATCCAAAGAGCTCGCTTTCGATGAGCGTCTCGGGAATCGCCGAACAGTTGATGGCCACAAAATGGCCCTTTGCCCGCGCACTCAGCGCATGAACGTGTCGGGCTAAGACTTCTTTGCCTGTTCCGGTCTCTCCTAAAATCAGAACACTCGATTCGGTTCGAGCAGCTTGCTCAGACTGCGTGAGAATTTCCTGCATCTTCTGATTCCTCGATCGAAGACCCCGCTCAGCCTCTTTGGGAGTGTAGTCGGCCGGATTCTGAAGCAGCTTGGCATGTAAAACAATCGCCCCTTGAGTCGAAAACAAAGTGAGCAGTTCTAGCAACTCAGGCGAGAAGAAAGCAGCTTGGTTTCGGTTCTCAAGATAAATTACACCAATACATCTTTTCTCAAAAAACAGGGGCAGAACCAAAACGGATCGCAGTTGATTAGCGATCACAGACTTGGCCGTGGCAAAATCCGGATGAGTCATGGCATCGTCGAGAATCAAAGGAGCCTCCATTTCGATGGCTCGCTTGACGATTGTTTCACTGTAACTTTGCTGATCCTTGGGAACGTTCTCGCGCGTATCGTAACGAGAAATCGCCACTTTGAGTCGCGATTTCTCATCGGCCAAGAGAAGTAGCCCCCTCTCCGCACTCGCTGCAGAAATCGCATCATCCATCAAAAATTGGCAAACTGCCTCCACCGATTCTTTGGTAGCGCGTTGACTCAAGCTCAGGATGCGCTCGTACCATTTAAGACGCGCAGCAGAATCCAAATGGGAGGTCATACCCTCTATTCAATATCAGACGGCGAGAAATTGGAACGTAGATATTCTCTATTCATTCGAACGATGTTTTCGTAAGAGATCGATTTTGGACACACCGCAGAACATTCGGCTTCATTGGTGCAAGCTCCAAATTTTTCATCATCCATCTGAGCCACCATCGCTTTCACACGCTTGTTTTTCTCGGGCTGCCCTTGAGGCAAAAGTGACAAATGAGCCACTTTGGCCGAAACAAACAGCATGGCTGAAGCGTTCTTGCAGGCAGCCACACAGGCTCCACAACCAATACAAGTCGCCGCATCGAAAGCGGCTTCTGCTGTAGACTTTCCGATGGGTATCGCATTGCCGTCAACAGCGGTACCAGTGTTAACACTCACATAGCCTCCGGCAGAGATAATTCGATCAAAAGCCGAACGGTCGACAGCGAGATCTTTAATGACCGGAAAGGCTGTTGCCCTCCAAGGCTCTATCGTAATGGTATCGCCCTCCCGATAGGCTCGCATATGCAACTGACAAGTGGCTTTTTTGCCACCGGGTCCGTGGGGAACACCATCAATCACCAGGCCGCAAGTTCCACAAATTCCCTCTCGGCAGTCACTCTCGAAGTAAATCGGCTCCTTCCCCTGAGCCACCAGACGCTCGTTCAAAACATCCAACATTTCTAAGAAGGACATATCGGGATTTACATCTGGCATATCGTAAGTCTCGAGTCGCCCTGGCTTGCTGCAGCTCTCTTGTCGCCAAATTTTTAGTTTTAGATTCATAAAGTCTTTCCTTTATTCGCCTTCGATACTTACTTGTAACTTCTGGCCGATGGCTTCACATATTCAAATTGCAAGTCTTCTTGATGACGATTTGCAGGCTTTGCGGCTCCCGCATACTCAAACACGGCCACATGCGAGAACTTCTCGTCGTTTCGAAGCGCCTCATTATCTGAGGTTTGATACTCTTCTCGAAAGTGACAGCCGCAAGATTCATCTCGAGTCAGAGCATCTTGGGCCACCACTTCTGCGAACTCCAGGTAATCGGCGACCCTCGAAGCATGTTCCAAATTCGCATTCACATTGTTCGCATCGCCGGGCATGGACACATCGTTCCAAAACTCTTCGCGAAGTTTTTTAATTTCTTCAATCGCTTTGGTACATCCAGCTTTCGATCTCGACATCCCCACTGCATTCCACATGACTCTTCCAAGCTTGCGATGAATGACTGGCACGGGAGTGCTTCCTTTAACCGAAAACAAGCGATGAATGAGATTTTGAGAGTCGGCACGCGCTTCAGTGAAAGAAGAATGCTCTACTGAAACCGACTCCAGCTTCTCGCTCGCAATATAGTTTGCCAATGTATAAGGGGCGATGAAATAGCCATCGGCCAAACCCTGCATCAAAGCGCTCGCTCCGAGACGATTTGCTCCATGCTCCGAAAAATTTGCCTCACCAATGGCAAACAATCCCGGAATCGTCGTCATCAAATTATAGTCTACCCAAAGACCTCCCATCGTATAGTGAGGTGCGGGGTACATGCGCATGGGTTGTTCGTAGGGGTTTTCGCCCGTGATATTTTGATAAATCTCAAAAAGATTTCCGTATTTTTCAGCAATCTTTGATTCACCCATTCGTTTAATCGCGTCACCAAAATCCAAATAGACTGCCTGCTGAGAGGGACCCACTCCGCGCCCCTCGTCACAAACGCGCTTTGCAGCTCTTGAGGCCACATCTCGGGGAACCAAGTTTCCGAAACTCGGGTAGCCCACCTCTAAATAATAATCTCTTTCACTCTCTGGAATTTGAGAAGGCTTTCTCTGATCTCCCGAGGTCTTAGGAACCCAAACGCGTCCATCATTGCGCAAACTTTCACTCATGAGCGTGAGCTTAGCCTGATGCTCGCCTGAAACAGGGATGCATGTCGGATGAATCTGCATAAAAGAGGGATTCGCTAAAGCAGCGCCTCTCTTGTACGCACGCCACTGCGCTGTGACATTGCTGTTTCGAGCATTAGTAGAAAGATAATAAACATTGGAGTAACCGCCGGTCGCTAAAAACACGGCGTCAGCAGTATATCGCTCAAGTTCGCCAGTGATGCAATTTCGCATAACCACACCACGACACTTGCCACTCACCACGACCACATCCATCAGCTCACGACGAGGGAGCAATTCGACTTGACCTGCATCCACCTGCCTCATCAGCGCTTGATAAGCACCGAGCAAAAGCTGCTGACCTGTTTGTCCTCGAGCGTAAAAAGTTCTCGAAACCTGCGTTCCACCGAAAGATCGGTTGGAGAGCATGCCCCCGTATTCGCGAGCAAAAGGAACCCCTTGAGCAACA
>JBILFF010000021.1:0-22614 GCA_044351695.1 Bdellovibrionota bacterium | reverse complement strand
GACCGATTTGGACATCTTTTTGAACAAATGTCGAACCATCCAGGAACGGCCCGCTGGATGGAACTCGAAAGTGTTCTAAACAATTTAGGATATCAGAGACCCGAAATCGCTCGGGCGATCAAAAAACTTCAAGATCAAAAACCGGATATCGATGAAATCCCGCTCGAGAATCTTGTGAAGATGAGCTTGGGAGAACTCGGTCGCAGTCAACGACCAGATCTCATGAACTGAGGAGAGGAAGTGCATCATGATTATTGAAGGCGAAGCCCCGCATTTAGATCGCGTAGTCAGCAATCGAAAAAGCTTCGAAAGCGAGGACATGGTTTCTTTGCGACCATCAAAGCTTCAAGATTTTGTTGGCCAAAAAGCTGTGAAGCAAAATCTTTCTGTGTTTATCGAGGCTGCCAAAATACGAAAAGAGGCTCTCGATCATGTTTTGCTCGCCGGACCTCCTGGGCTGGGCAAGACCACACTCGCTCACATCATTGCGCATGAAATGAGCGTGAACGTCAGAATGACCAGCGGACCTGCTATTGAACGCGCGGGCGATTTGGCAGCGCTTCTCACCCATCTTGAGCCTTATGACGTCCTTTTTATCGATGAGATTCATCGACTACCCAGAACGGTTGAAGAGATTCTGTACCCAGCTCTTGAGGATTTTAAACTCGATCTAACGGTCGGAGAGGGCCCCTCGGCGCGATCTCTACGAATTGATGTTCCGCCGTTTACTTTAGTGGCTGCCACCACTCGGAGTGGCATGCTCTCCTCTCCTCTCCGATCTCGCTTTGGCATTCCGCTCTATCTCGATTTTTATAGTGATGATGAACTCGCGTCGATCATCAAACGATCCGCACAGATTTTAAAGATCAGTATTTCTGATGAAGCCTCTCTTGAAGTCGCCCAGCGATCTCGCAAGACTCCCAGGGTGGCCAATCGTCTGCTCAAGCGTGTGCGTGATTTTGCACAGACTCAGCGCAAAGATCTGATCGAGAAAGATCTGGCGGACTTTGCTCTTTGCCAATTGGAAATAGATGCTCGAGGTTGTGATCCTCTCGACCGACGGTTTCTTGCCTTGATTATCGATCAGTTCTCCGGAGGTCCTGTTGGAATCGAAACTCTAGCGGCTTCGCTTCAAGAAGAGCGAGATACTTTAGAAGACATCTGCGAGCCCTATCTGCTTCAGGCGGGTTTTTTATCACGTACATCTCGTGGTCGAATGGCGACCGAAAAAGCTTATGAGCTTTTAGGACGCAAACGCCCTGAGGCCTTCTTCCAGGCTAAGCTATTTGAATCTTAAAAAGCATGCGACTCCCTCTTCCTAAAGCATGAGGCGATGGTGAATCAGATCTTGCTGATCTAGGCTTAAGGAGTCAAAGCGAAGACCCACTTGTCGGAGAGAGTTCGTATAAATTTTTCTCGCTTCTCCTTCCACCTGTTTTCCGTTGCCGAGGTCCAGCACAAAGCTAAATTGCTCTGGAACCGGCATCTCATCAATCAAACATCCACCGGCCGAAAGAGATCTTACTCGAGCGGATAAGGCCGTCATTTGATCAAAGGCATTCACGGTCATCTGAAGATTACAAGGCTTTCTCAGCCAACGACGCTTACACTTTTTGTCTTTGGTCTTCGTATCCTTGTCAGAGGCAAGCGTTCCAGCCTCTGGAGGGGGGCGGAGCTTATCCTCCACGGCTCTTAAATAGCGCACGATCGTTGGACTATCGGGCTTTAATCGTTGAGCACGATCGAAGATCTCTTTTGCCTTTTCAAAATCTTTCTGCGCGTAACAAATGAGACCCGTCAGCAAGAGGGCCTGCACAATTTCGGAGTCTAAGCTTCGCGCTCGATGAGCCCATTTCTCTGCTTCTTGAAATTGATCTAAGTAATAAGCTGCCATCCCCGCTTCGACCATCTGCCCGACAGACATCTTTACTTTTAGCTGAAAGGCTTCGTTAAAGTTCTTGAGTGCTTTTGAATAATCCTTATTTTTAAACTCTTGTTCTGCAAACTCCAAAATTTTTAAGCTCTTTTCATCGGGTGGAAGACTTAAAATTCTAAAAACCTTACTCAATTGTTGAAAGGCTGAGTCTCCCTGAGAAAAAATTTCTTCAAGTTTTTCGGGCTGTCCCGTAAATTTGTGAGTGACGTCTTCTCGCCACCGCTCTCGAAGCTGCTCAATCATCTCGAGTCTCGCTAAGGAGTCTGAGCGAGCCCACTCAAGAACTTGTTCTATAAAGTTCGCTCCTGAAGATTTCACGTCTTGTCGACTCACCCTGGATTTCACACTAAGAGTGAAGCTGCAAATTCCATCCCCCGCTCGTCAACAAAAGTTGCCAAGACTTTTCAGCCGCCCGATAGTTCGTCAGGAATGTGAGAAGACGCTTTCGGGCCACTTTCTCCCTCTTTTGCCTGAGCTTGACGTATTTTGTTGCGTAGAAGATCCAAGAAGCATTCTTCTGTTTTGCCTAAACTCTCGCAAAGCTCCGCTAAAAAAGCCTGGCGATTAAGATCCTCTGGTTTTAACCGATGGCTTCGACCGCGCTTGAGCAGCTCAAGACTGAGTCTCATACCCAATCGAGACAGCTCTGATTTAAACTTGTCCGATATCTCGTATGTGTTTTGAGACTTCAGTTTATACCAAAGCCCTAACGCCTCGGCATACCGACCAGTCTTAACGTGATCCAGGAAGAAAAGCTCACTCCAGCGATTCTCTAGAGGACGTACGAGCTCCTCCACACCACATGTTCCCCGCCAACTCGACTCCTGAAGAACCAGCTTGAGAATCTCGATTTCGGTACGCGACACAATTAGGTTTTGCTTTCTCAGGCTTCGTCTCACGTTTTGAACTTGAGCTCTTAATTTTTCTTCTCCCGGAGCTCGCTTGGAGCGCCCGTCCCATTGATCGAGGCTTTTTTGACAAGACGAAGCCAGCTGAGACGAGCCTCCCGGGATTAAAAATCCTGCTGCAAAAGCACTCATCACAACACTCCAAAAGACTTTAGACCTCCAGAGGACAAAGCGCTTCCATGAGTACACACTCGAGCCAATTTCTAGAAGTTCTCCCTCGTGAAAGCTCTGATGATTTTGAGTTTCCAGAAAAAAGGCCTGCTCCTTCGTCAAGTCCACGATGGCAAACAAATCGGTCTCAAAACCCTCACGAATATGGCATGAGCGCTCTTTGCCAAACTGAATCAGCCCTCGCATAAACAGATGCTTACGAATTCTGCCTTTGCCCGGACTCCAAGAGCTCAGAATATAAATCGGAGGAATTTTCATCCAAACCTCACCAGTTGAGGGCCGATCACTAAAAATAGCGTTGCAGGAAAGCAAATTAGCCCGAGGGGTAGTAACAAAAGAACACTGAGAGCCTTAGACTCCATCTTCCATTTTTGGATCATTTCTTTTGATTGATCTCGCCCCAAATCTCGAAGAAGTTGCGAGAGTCCCTGCCCCGAGCGCAGAGCCCATCGAATCAGACAAATAAAGTCTCTCCACATCTGCTCGGTATCCTGTCCGATGCGTGCAAGAAACTCGTCCATACTTTCTTTGCTATGAGGTGGCTTTAAAAAAGCACTCCCGGTTTTCTCGTCCAGATCAGCCATTCGCCGAGCTTCTTCCCACGATCTAAAAAAGTCGCTGCCCGTCTCGAGTTGATAACTTAAAATCTGAACAAAAACGCTTTGTGCACAAAAGCGCTTTTGACGTCGAATAGGCCAATACGAAAAATAAAGAGTCAATCCCAAACCCAAAAGATAAGTGCTGAGCCCGAGAATAAAGTAAGAAGGCTTACCCAGATCTAAGAAACTCGGAAAGTAGTGCGGAAATAGAGCGGGCAAAAGTAAAACGTAGACCAATGCCAGACCCCCAGCCCCCAAGGCTTGAAGGCGAGGAACGAGAATCGAGGACTCAGTCTCTCGCTTAAGCTCTTCAAGCTCCCTAAGCATTTCCCCAAATCTTTTTAAGTTTTGAGCGGATTGCTTTTGATGTTTGGGCATTTCAAAAAGAAGACTCAAAAAAATTTTATAAACGCCTGATGAAACGCGCTCGAGTCTTTGCGACAGCACCTCCTGCCAAGAGAGTGTTTTCAGTTGCAAAAGAAACTCTCTGCACCACTCACCGAGCATATCTTTTTCACGAGCTAGCCAATCCAGAACCTCTTTAGGAGTGCTTCCAGCTCGCAAACCCGACTCAATAAATTGACTTAAGCGCAAAATCTCTGAGCTTCGCAGCTCGGCGCGTCTTCTGAATGGTATTCTAAAAGATAACATCCGGATTCAATTCCTCTCATATAAGCGATTTCTTTGATCTGTCGGACCCCCTGTGAGTCCTTTTGGCAGTGAATAATCACATGGATATTTCGGTGAATCAGTTCTTGAGCTGTTGACTCTTGAATCTCACCACTGCCCAGTCGAATCAGGCATTGAAGTCGCCAAAGGGCGTCGCGAGCGTTGTTAGCGTGCAGAGTGCCTAGGCATCCTTGATGCCCCGTGTTCATCGCCAGCAACAGATCGAGCGCCTCGGGCCCGCGAACCTCACCCAAGACAAGACGATCCGGTCGCATTCGAAGTGACTGTCGAATCAGCTCTCTCAATCCAATTTCGGGCAGATCAGATCCTACTTCTTGTCTCGTATTTAGATAGGCCGCATTACTGCGGCCTATCCGAAGCTCCGGTACGTCTTCCATGATGATTAATCGTTCGCTCGCGGTTATTTCCATGAGAAGCGATCGAAGCAAACTTGTTTTTCCAGAACCCGTCGCGCCTGAGATCAAGATGTTGAGTTTTTGCTTAAGAAGACTCTGAATCGTAAACCTCAGGGCATTGGAGAACATTCCCTTCTGACTAAGATCTGCGAGATCCCAAACTTTTGACGAAGGACGGCGTATGGACAGATAAAACGAGCCCCCAGTGATAGATCCGCCCGCTAAATGTACTCTCGCGCCACCGGGTAGTAAGAAGTTAGCAAACGGCTTAGATTCATCTAAAGTTTGATTGGCTTGATGCAGAAGCTTTTCAATGTAGATTTGATAAGTTTGAGGATCTGAAAACCTTAAGGCGACACGCTCTAATCGCCCCGCTTTCTCTACAAATATACGGTTGAAGTCCTCAACCAAAATATCGGTAATTTCTTCGCCCGCCAAAAGATGCTCGATGGGACTGAGCATTTCGATCTCTCTTTCGACCTCCTGCAACTTGTAGAGAACCTCATTCGGCCACTGAGGCTCGAGAAACCACTGACTATGAATGATGTTTTTTTGCTTGCCGCCCTCCGCTTGACGATACTCTTTAATGATCGCTGAAGAGTGCTGGTCCCAAAATTCGTTGAAGTCAATGAGCCGGATGGAGCCATAAGAGAGATCGACCCACGACGACCGACTCAGCTCATACTCAGCACCGGACTCAAGACATCGGTAAAATAGTCCTCGATCTTCTGATGAAAAGATTCCTGACACGCTTGGAACGCGGTCATGGAGAAAGCAAAGAGCATTGGAGGTGGATGAGCCAAAGGATTTTTGCTTATCCAGACTTCCAAACCTTGAATCAGTACCGACCCGAACCTCGATCCACTTCATTTCCCCACTCCTACAACCATCACCTTTTTTGCAGTGATTACAAAAAAAGCTTCGGACTCATTTTTTAAAAAGGCTTGGGATGAGAAAAGACTTCCAAGTAATGGAATCTCCGAAACAAAAGGGAGCCCCTTTGTGCTGCTCATTTCGGACTCACGAAAGAAGCCTGCAATACTCAGGCTCTCATTCATTTTAAGTTTGATATCTGTATTGAGGCGCTTCTCAGAAATTCGTGGTAAGTTCTCTAAGCCTCCGGAAATGGGCTCTCGAACATCCACACGAAGCTCAATCAACAGATCCGTGGATCGACGCTGAACGAGTACGATTTGAATCGTCATTCCATAGGATATCTTTGAGAGATGGGAATGATGGCGGCTAGATACTCGAACAGGCAACTCACCTCCGACGTGAAACTCACTCGCCCTTTTTGGTCGCGCCAGAATAGATTGCTTAAAATGGATTCGGGCCTTGCCCTGATCTAAAGCGAAATCTACAAAACCTCCAATCGGATTGAGGCCAGTAAACTTAAAGGCCTGAAGACCAGAGCCTCGCCCCATGATGAGGTCAAAATCTAGTGGCGAAGAAAATCGAGCCCCCCACTCTCGCAGAAACTCCTTGCTCATCTCCACCAGTGCGATTTCAAAGAACAGATTTTCTTCTTCTAGTCGATCCTCACCAAGGCTCGATAAACGTTCACGCTGTGCAAAATGATTAGATCGGCGTGTACGAGAACTCCGCTTGGGCCGATGAGATTTTGTTTCGTCCTCTATCAGCTCTACCGGAAAATCCAAAAAATCGGGCTCTAAAGTCTCCAACGACCCCAGATCGAGATCTGAGTCTAATTGCTGAAAAAGCAGAGCAGCAAAAACGATCGAAATCATGAATAGGCAGGGCTGCAAGTCTGGCGCATCGCGGAGAAAAAGCCTTAAGAGCAACCAACCATCTTGGCCCCCTCCGAATCCCTCAAAAAACGACAGGCTTTCGGAAGAGCTCTAGTGTGGCAGAAGAGAGTGTATAGAATAGAGAGAGTGGAAACTCTTCGATGCCCCTTTTGTAAAGAGAACATTATCGAAGAAGCTCGCGTCTGCAAATCTTGTCGTCGAGATCTTCGTCAAGATCTGTGGCTCATCCACCAGCTTTCCACCAAACAACTCCTGGATTTTGTAAAAAAACTTCAAGGTCTTTCGAGCACAAAGAGTCTGCGAGTCTCGAGCCTCACCGAAGCGGCCAAGGCCCTTGAAAAAACGCCTCTGCTTTTAGCTTGGGATCTATCACCCTCGGAGGCCCAAGATTTCGCCCAAACGCTCAAAGACTTTCCTATTCATTTTCACTCCAAGGCCGAAAGCGATCGCTTGGCCGAAGAACTAGGTGCCTTGCAAAAATCATGGCGGGTTTCTGTAGTAGGTGGCTTAGCGATTGTGAGTCTGCTCTTTTTAGTGGCAATCTTTTGGCCTCGACTTTCGCTCGACAATCGGACCAGCGAGGGCACCAAGCCACGACTTCAAAATGGGCCCTCTGAGATCGTCAACTTTCAAGTCAACACTCCGGTGTACCAAAATGACGCGGCCTCTCGCCCCACACCTCCGGCCGAAGTACAAGACAACCGTTTTGCAAATGATCGCAGTCTCACTCGCCAGGACATCGAACGATTACTGAATGCGACGGTTTTTATTCGGGGACCGAGCAATCTAGGCACGGGTTTTTTAATCACCTCCGATGGCTACATTTTGAGCAACTCTCATGTGACTTCTAAAATGGAAAGTCCGACCGTGATTTTGCGTGATGGTCGCAGCTTTAAAGCTCGTAAAGTCAAAGAAGACCCTAAGATCGATCTTTCACTGATTCGAATTGATGCTGCGGGACTCACTTATCTTGAGATGGGCGACGCCAACGAGCTGTATCCGGGTCAACAGGTTCTCACCATCGGTAATCCGAGTGGGCTCTCTTTTACAGTGACCGGTGGACTCGTTAGTTTTTTGGGGCGTGAACTCAACGGGATTAGATATATTCAAACCGATGCAGCCATTAACCCAGGCAACAGTGGTGGGCCGATGATCACCCATGATTTAAAGGTTGTGGGTGTGAATACACTCACCAGCGCTGGCCAAGCAGGGATCTCTTTCTCTCTTCCCATCAATTACGCTTTCGAGTCTGGGGGGGTGGCCTTTGGATACGGCAGCGCCCCGAGGGAAGCCCCTAGCTTTCGAGGAAATCAGATCGATGCGATGACAGCGAGTCTGGGCGATTCAAACTCTTCAGGATCGATCGACCTTTACTCTCAGGAACTTGAGTCTTTAAAAGTACAGATCTCAAAAAAATCGCAGGATGCGAAGTCAGAGTATAGCGCCCTCGAACAAGAACGAAAAACTCTTGAGGCCCACAAGACCAAAGTGAAACACGATCAGTTTAAAGCGGATGAGATACAAAGAGAAATCGATCGCACAAGCTTACGAATGCAGAGTATTCAACAGAATCACTGGAGAGACCAAATCAACTTTCTCGACAGGGTCATTTCCCTACTCCTACGGCAGAAAGCCGATTCAAGATTTGCCTCGGTTAAACACCAGATCGAGGCTCAAATCCAAGACATCAGCGCACAAAAAAGAGAATTGGAAAGCCAAAAGCCTTAAAGTATACCCTAGGGGTGGCAAAGGGCTCGCACACCCAGAGGATGTCTAAAGGATTACTCATCAGCTTTGAAGGGGGGGAGGCCGTTGGCAAAACCACCCAAATTGAATTACTCCATCAGCGACTCACTCGTTTAGGTTATCAAGTGGTACTCACCCGGGAGCCCGGTGGGACCGAGCTGGCCGAGAAAATTAGAGTTCTCTTTAAACAGCATCCCATGGACCCCCTGTCGGAACTTTTTTTAGTGGAAGCTTCAAGAGCAGAACATGTTCGAACAGTCATTCAGCCCGCGTTAAAAAGAGGAGCGATTGTTCTTTGCGATCGATTTCAAGAGAGTTCGCTCGTCTATCAAGGTATGGTCCGCAAGCTCGGGCTCAAACTGGTTGAGAATCTAAATCGACTCGCCACCGACGGACTCCGATCTGATCTGATTCTTTGGCTCGACATTCCACTCAAAACCCTGCAAAGCCGCCTTCACTCTAAGGTGCAGAGCGACCGTTTTGATCATGCAAAAATGAGCTTTCATGAGAAAATTTTAAGATATTACCGAAGCTTAGGTCGAAAGCGCTCCTGGAAGAAATTTGACGGCACGCTTGCGCCCGAAGAATTACATGAACTTATCTTTGCTGAGGTGAGTAAGCTTCTTTTAAAAAGGATTCAAAGAAGGCCAAAGCGGTGAACAAAGAGCTCATCCAAAATCTGATCGACTCGCGATTTCCATCTATTTTAGTGGAGGGAATTGAGCACAAAGAATCGCTGAATCGGCTCGCTCGACATTTGCTTTGTGAAACGCAGACGCTTTGTGAAGTTTGTCTTTCATGTAAGTGGTCAAGCAAGTCTCAGCATCCCG
Source organism: Bdellovibrionota bacterium (assembly GCA_044351695.1). Classification (GTDB taxonomy): domain Bacteria; phylum Bdellovibrionota; class UBA2394; order UBA2394; family UBA2394; genus JBILFF01. Next base: position 13,570 of record JBILFF010000021.1, on the reverse strand, counting down.
ATTGGCTTCAGGTCGATCATGATCTCAAAATGGATGCACTTCGAGATTTACTTTATGAGTTTCGACTCAAGCCCAGCCGAGCAAGCGAGCGTATCCTTTCGATCTCGAATTTTCAGGACAGTAATTTGTCGGTGCAGAATGCGCTGCTAAAAACACTCGAGGAGCCTCTGCAAAATCGCCGCATTCTTTTGGGTGTCAGTCACTCCAAGTCTGTGGTGGCCACAGTAAGATCTCGGTGCTTGCGCGTTGCGAGTGGCTCGACTCCCCCAGAGAGCTTTGAAGAGTGGGAAGACCTCTTTGTTGCGATCGAGAGGGGTTTTGAGCTCGATATAAATAAAAACATCGATTCGCTTTTGAAAAATCGAGAAGAAACGCAAAGAGCTTTTAAAGATTTGGCTTGGATGGCCTCGCAGCGTCGTTGGCCCGGGCGCTGGAGAAAGCTTGCACCCTATTGGGAGGACGCGCGAGAGGCACTCGATCGAAATTTGAATCCTCGAATTGTCTGGGATAAGATTTTAGAGAATCAAAATGCTTAAGCCGATTGATATTCACACTCATTTAAGTTCAGAGGGTTTTGAGGCCGATCGCTCAGAAGTTTTGCAGCGTGCGATTCAAGCTTGTGAGTATCTGATCGATATTGGCGCAGGAACTGGCGAGCGCGCTCACCTGGCGGCTCGAGATCTCGCCGATCAATTCGGCTCTGTTTATTTTACCGCAGGCATTCATCCTCACGATGCCGGGACCCATGGGGCGAATTCTCAGATTAAAAAAGAAATCGAAGAGCTTTTATCTCACCCCAAATGTGTAGCGGTCGGTGAGTGTGGGCTCGACTATTATTATGATCATTCGCCACGTGAGATTCAAAAAGAAGTCTTCACGTGGCAGATGGAGCTTGCTCGAAAATTTAATCTTCCTTTGATGATTCACACCCGCGACGCTGAAGAAGACACAATGGAGATGCTCTCAAATTTTGAAGGGCATGCGGTCTTTCATTGCTTTACAGGTAGTCAAAAATTAGCGGACTTTGGAGTCCGCAAAGGCTTTCGGATTTCATTCTCGGGGATCGTTACTTTTAAAAACGCTCAAGATCTACGGCAGGTTTTTCGAAGTCTTCCTCAAGATCGAATCTTGATTGAAACGGATTCGCCCTATTTGGCTCCTGTTCCGATGCGCGGAAAGAGAAACGAAAGCGCTTTTATTGAACATACGGCGGAGTTTTTAGCTAAAGAGCTGGGAATCTCGGTAGAAGATTTTTTAACGGTCACTCGAGCCAATAGTTTAGATAGCTTCCCGAGGCTTGAGACGTCCCCAAACATAAAGGCGATCTAAAGCCACGACCCAGAGAACTCCTAGACTCACCGTCAAAATGGCAATGATCTGAGAGGTCGAAAGCAGAGAACCGAACCAAAAGCCCCTTTCAGGATCAGCTCGAAAGAATTCAATCCAGAATCGAAACACCCCATAAGCAATCAAAAACCAAGGCAGCGCAAAACCCGTAAACTGATGTGGTCTTCGCCACACCCACCAAAAAATCAAAAAGGCCAAAAATCCAAAGAGCGACTCAAAAATCTGCGTAGGATGAAGACTGATGTGAAGAGGAGCCCCCGCTCGAGGATCAGTGAAAATGATTCCCCACCACGCGTCTGTTTTCTTTCCAAAACAACAGCCCGCAGACAAACAGGCGATTCGTCCGATTCCGATTCCTAAAAACATGGCAGGGGCCGTCAAATCGGACCACTCGCGAAAGCTTTGCTTTCGCCAATGAAGAAAAATAAGGCCGCTGAGCATCCCACCGATTAGGCCTCCGTACATCACAAATCCCCCTTTCCAAAATTTGAGGATCTCGATGGGATTCTGCAAATAAAAATCAGGATACTCAATCCCGATATGCATCAGTCGAGCCCCCAAAAAGCCCCCGACAAAGGCCGCCATGCCTAAATCAATCGCCATGACGGGCGAGAGCTTGTGCTTGGGTGCTCGGTTCGAAGCCCAAACTATGGCCGCCAAGAAGGCCAGCATGTAAATGACAAAATAAACCGGAAGCTCAAACCATGTGCCCTCAAAGAGCAAAGGCCTCATCGACGCTTAAGCCTCTTTTGTTGAAAATTCTCAGCGATCAAGAGCAAAAGAACAATACTGACCCCTACACTGATTCCCATGTCCGCAATGTTAAACGTGGGCCAATCGTAAAAATCTGGAAATCGCGGATGAATCCAACTGATCCACTCGAACGGAATTCTCACTGCAATAAAGTCGGTGACTTGCTGAAACAAAACTCGGTCTTTGAGATTACCCAAAGCCCCTCCCAAGATAAGAGCAAAAGCGAACCGCTGCCATTTTTGCGCCAAGGGGGTTGTGCCCATCCAGTAAAGCAAGAGCCACACACAAATCACCGTGACGGTTCCAAAAATCAGAATTCGACCGATGAGCGGCAGATCGGCAAAGAGACCAAAGGCGGCACCAGGATTTTTAACATGAATAAAATAAAACCAAGGATCCCAAATGGACAGTCGCTCAGCTCCATGATCGATTTCAAACAAGACCCAATACTTCGTTGCTTGATCCAGCACTAGCACTACGATGCTCGTCCAAAGATGAAGAGGCGTAAGAACACGCTTCCAAGAAAAAGATAATGGATTCGTCGATGACATCAGTAAAACTCTTTCTTTGATTCTAGATGCTTGCGAATGTGAAGTCGAAAGTCTTCACGAATTTTATGAGCCAGACGCATCGAGTTGAAAGTCTTGACCTTACCCGAGGAGAGCCGGACTTCTGATACTGGCAAAATCTCTTTCAGAGTCGATATCACAAACATCTCATCGCACTCTTCTAAAGCAGCCTCTTGAATTCTGACTTCTTTGACATCTTGACAACGCAGCAAAAATTTTCGAGTGACTCCGTGCAGTATACCGACATCGGTATGAGGTGTTTCGATATTGCCCGCTCGAATCCAGCCGATGTTACTCGTGGTAAGCTCTGTGAGTTCGCCACGGGGATTCAGCATCAACGCATCATCAAAACCAGCGTCTACAGCCTCTCGTAAAGCCAAGACATTATTAAGATAATTGCCAGACTTAATCGCGGGATCTAGGGCTTCGCGTGGATTGCGCCGGATTTGAGGAATCATGAGTCGCACGCTTGAAGGGAGCTCAGAATCTTTAACCTCCCAAACGGCCATAAACATTCTTGGCTCATGACAAGATCGATAGTCGATATGCAGACGCCCCTCACCTCGAGTAATGACCAATCTGAGAGCCGCATTTCTTTTGCCAAAAGCGGTGAACAATTTTTTCATCCGCTCATCCAAGTCTTGAAGAAGGCCCTGAATAGGGATTCCCACACGATCAGCACTCAGAATCAACCGATCTCGATGCTCTTCCCAGCCAAAAAGCTTTCCCTCATAGGAGCGAACGACTTCGTAGATGCTGTCGCCAAACAAAAATCCGTGATCCAAAAAAGAAACCTTTGGAGGCTGCGTGTCAATTTGACCCTCTGCATTTAAGTAAAGCATGGCGTCATCCTAAACCTCTCTTTGAAAAGGGCCAAGAAATTCAAAGACTCCCTTGGGGTCTCCGGGAAGGTAGTAAAATAGGAAGGAATGCCAAAAATTATTTCTGCCCAAGACGGCCTCCCAGAGATTCACATCTTCGAGACTGTAGAGGAGCTTCAGAGGCAGCTCGGTCATCGTCATACCCATGGTTTATATGACCGAGCGCACAATCGAATCTATGCCACCATGGCCAGCCTATCTCATGAAATCGCTCACTACCGCGACTATCACTCAGGGCAGATGCCCAGGCCCGAGCTATTAAAAGAGCCCGAGGCTCGGCGCCGAGCAAAGATTCGCAACGAGGCCGTGGCGATTTTATTTTCTTGGATCAAAACGCGTGAAATCAATCGGCTTCCAGAGCATGAGCGCCGATTTTTAGAGTGGGTGTATTTTATGATCGATAGTGGGCGCGTGATACCAGAGGAGCCTCTTGAGAATATGAAGTTTGTAAGACTTCAAGCGTTTGCAGATCAGTTGGTGAGCTCTGCTGCAGAGCAGGAGGCCGTGCTTTGTGAGTTTTTTAGTCACTATCTGAATGAGGACGAGCGCCTCGAAAAATCTTCGATCAATAAAATTAGAGCGTGATGCGGCGCGTGCTGAAGTCAAAGAGTAAGCCTCTTTAGATCCATCTTTCCTGATGATAGACTAGAGCTCATCGGGGGTAGATTATGTCGTCACATTTCTTTGCTTGGCTGCTTCGCTTGAGTGTCAACTCGACCATTCCAGTGGTGATTCTGGTGGGATCGATGGCTCTGGTGGGCTGCGTGGAGGAGAAAGCCGCTGCAGATGATGGAGATGGCGATGGCGATGGAGATGGAGATGGCGATGGAGATGGAGACGGTGGGAGTAGTAGTGGTTTGTTTGAAGTGACAGCCGAAAGTGCCGACGCGACTTATAGCATCATGGTATCTAAAGACGGCGACGGCGAAACTCCCTGCGTGCCGGACGACGACGATAAAGAAATCACCTGCGTGATTGATATGGAAGAGCTTGATCTCTTTTTTAGAGGAGCGAAGATTAGTGTAAGCGCGCCCTCTACTCAGTGTGCTTACATTGGCAGTCAGCCTGCCTATTACTCAGTGGCACCGGTCGGCTTGGAGCCGACGGCGATTGCTTACGCTTTGAACGCGGGTGGAGCTTTTATTAACGCAAGTAACGCAAATGGTGATGCTCCAGCCGTTGCTGACATTCACTATCGAATTAGAAACACGTGGGTATCGCATGAAGACCTTTATGGCGCGGCGGCTGAAGAAGAGGACGATCTTCGCTGCCCCTATGACTACACGGATGTCCCCACGGTTTTTGAGGGCAAAAACTGTTGTTACCAAAACTACTATAAATATGTGGTGAACAATGGTGAGTTTGACAATGGGTGGGAAGATTGGGGAGGCAACAAGTCCGATTGCTACCGAGGTGCTGGAATTGGCGACTGGACTCAAACGAGTTCGAATGGCTTTCCGGAGGAGCTGATTGAAAACGTTTCTGAAGCGGGAATCGCCACAGGACTCGAGATCACAGCCCCCATCACTCAAGATGAAAATGAAGAGCAAATTTACGCAGCCAACTACTGGACTGGCGCTACGGCTCCTCGAGCCCTACGCGATGGAAATGAATACTACTGGTATAAGTGCTACGACCATAACCAAGAGGTTCAGTATCGGATTAATGTTCAGATTCGAGAGTGGAACACCGCCAACAATCGCGTCGATGGCAACGATGACGAGACTGGCGCTGAAGATGCTCCCTTTAGCGATGAAGGTAATAACGACCATTTGGACTGGGATGATTACACAGGTGGACCCATTGGATTTAGGCTTTCAAATTTTGGCTTTGCCGTTGACTTGAACGGCACACCGGACAATTTTGCGGACGACACTGCCGTCATTAATGATTATTTGCTCAATCCCATCGATGTAAATCTGGGTGTTGGCGGCAGACAACTGGGCGACGAACGCTGGCTTGGGTTTTCTCAAAACTAAATCGGATCACGGAAAAATCTTATCCATCATTCTTGGATACGGGACGGTTTCTCGAACATGAGGAACCCCCGTGATCCAGCCTACGGTGCGCTCGAGGCCCAGTCCAAAACCCGCATGAGGCACGGACCCAAACTTTCGCAGGTCTAAATACCACTGAAAGGCATCCATCGGCAGATTGTGTTCTTTGATTCGCGCGATCAAAAGATCCAAATTATCTTCACGCTGACCTCCGCCAATAATCTCGCCCACACCTTCGGGCGCAATCACATCGACGCACATGGCTAGGCGCGAATCCTCGGGATCTCGCTTCATGTAAAAAGCCTTAATCTCCATCGGATAGCGATGAATCATCACAGGCCGATCGAATTGCTCAGAGATTACCGTTTCTTCATCGCCCCCAAAATCATCTCCAAATTTTGCGGGCATTCCTTTTTTGACTAAAATCTCAATGGCTTCTTCGTATCGAATTCGCGGAAAGGGCTTCTTCACTCGCTCGAGCGCCGAGAGATCGCGCTCAAGTACGGCTAACTCTGCACGCTTATTGCGAATCGTACGCTGAACAATATACTCCACAAAATCTTCGGCCAAATCCATATCGCCCTGAAGATCCATAAAGGCCACTTCGGGCTCGACCATCCAAAACTCAGCCAAATGCCTTCGTGTTTTTGATTTCTCGGCGCGAAAGGTAGGGCCAAAGCAATACACTTTGCCCAAAGCCATGGCCGAAGCTTCAGCATAAAGCTGCCCACTTTGAGTAAGATAGGCCGTGGTATCAAAAAACGGTGTTTCAAAAAGAGTCGATGTTCCTTCGCAAGCATTGGGCGTTAAGATCGGTGAGTCCACCAAAGTAAAACCACGCCCATCAAAATAGTCGCGAATCGCTCGAATCACTTCAGCTCGAATTCTTAGAATCGCCACTTGGCGCGAGCTTCGAAGCCACAAATGACGATGCTCCATCAAAAAGGCTACGCCATGCTCCTTTTTTCCGATGGGGAACTCTGCAGACTTTGTCACCAAATCGATATCACTCAAGATCAATTCGAATCCGGCTTTGGAGCGCGGCTCTTTTTTGACGAGCCCTTTTACGACCACCGAATCTTCAAGAGCGAGAGTTTGAAGGAGCTTAAATTTTTCTTCGCCCACATCTTTGGGGCTGGCCACACACTGAATCAAACCCGAACCATCTCGAATCTCCAGAAAAGAGATCTTTCCGGAGCTTCTCAAAAATGCCACCCAGCCACGCAAGGTGACCGTTTTACCCTCATGCAAAGAAATTCGATCGATGACCGCATTCTCAGGAAGTTCTCCCCATTCTCTGGGATCCCGAAGAAGTGGATGGCTAGAATTTGTTTCTGTGGTCATAAATACTCCTCAAGCTTGCGTTTTCTTAACCTGTTACGCGCCCTTTTTAAACTGAATCATGCCTTCATCCATCAAGCGCTTTAAAATACGCAGCGAATGCAGTTCTCCCAGGGGCGAAATCATGATGAGACTCTTTACATCCCACTCCCCGTTGATACGCGAGGCCAAGTAACCCTCTTGCGAGCTAAACACTTGCTCATTGAGATCCGAAAAATCCTGCATGAGTTGTGGAACGGCCTCAGGGGGACAGGCCTGATAAAGACTCTTTAGTAGAGACTCTTGAATCGCTCGCGCTAAAGTTTTGGCTTCATCGTTTTCGGGATTTTCAATCAAAACATTCTCCATCACTTGATGAGCTTCATCAAAAGCACTGCGCTTATAGAGTTCGGCAGCCCTGAGCAGATCGCTCGAAGCCTGAACTTTAGGTTTAGACGTTTGAGCTGAGCTCGGAAGAGCTTGAATATGCCCCCCCCAAAACAGTTTTGCGAAGGCTTCATAGCCTCGATACTCGGGCGCATGAGAGTCGAGCAAGATTCTCTGAAGGCTTTTTCGTCCATCGATCTCTCGATATATTTTTTGAACAATGGCGTCTTTGCCCAGCGGGCCCAACTCAGATTTATCAAGCTTCCGAATAAAGATCACATCATCGTCGGGAAAGCTCTTTCTAAACTCATGCCACTCATCGACTCGCCGAGCGCCTTCAAACAAAACTTGCTCAATCGGAATCGAAGTCTGAAGCCGATCATGGTCAGACAATCCCAGCAAACCATCCGAAAAGATAAACTTTCCTTCTTTCCAGAGAAAAAGATTGTAGATCGTTTCTTCGATTTTGATTTGAAGAGCTTCTAACACATGCTTTGCACCCACCTCAAAATCTTCAATGAGAATCTTGCCCAGCAGAGTTTTACGAGTTTTTTGTTTTTGAAATGCTTGCTTGAGCTGCTCCTCGCTGAGCCACCCAAAACACACCAAAATCTGACCTAAATAGTCACGAGGGTCACTACTACTCGCAGAAACAATCTCACCCTCCTGCACAAAAACTTTCTTCACGACTCCCCGTCGCTCAAAAATCGCAGTCCCCGTTTTTTTGGAATACTGAAGCCACTGAAGCAGCTCGGGCAAAGTCATTGTTCTGAGAGAGCCAGAAACCGACATTGCCTCAGTTAAGCAGAAGCGCTCGCGTCAGAAAAGAGCTCAAATCACGGCAATGACTTCAATCTCTACCAAAACGTCTTTGGGGAGTCGCGCCACTTCGACGGTGGATCGAGCAGGCTTAACCTCGCCCAAGTAACGCTGATAAACCTCGTTAAAGTCAGCAAAGTGGTTCATGTCTTTTAAGAAACAAGTGGCTTTAATGACATTTTGAAGAGAACCCCCGGCCGCTTCGACTACCGCTTTTACATTCTGGCACACTCGATCGGTCTGCTCCTTGATGCCCCCCCCAACGACTTGCATAGTCTGGGGATCGAGAGGAATTTGCCCGGAACAAAATAAAAACTGACCCACTCGTTTGGCTTGCGAGTAAGGGCCAATCGCCGCCGGCGCTTTATCTGTTGAAATGGTTTGAACTGAACTGGTCATCGCATTTACTCCTTTTTAACTTTTTACCACGGCGATTTCTGGAAGCTCACGATAGTGCTCGTCAAAATCCAGGCCGTATCCAACAACAAATCGATCTTCAATAGTGAAGCCCTTGAAATCGATTTGAACCTTTATCTTTTCTCGTGAAGGCTTGTGCAAAAGTGCGCACAGCTTCAGACTTTTTGGATTGAATCCTTTAAATTGCTCAAAAACGCTCGATACCGTCACGCCTGTATCCACAATATCTTCGATCAAAAGCACATGACGGTCGGTGATCGAGCTTCTCAGTTTTTTATGCCAGGTTAGAGTTCCGGAGCTCTCTGTACCTGCCCCGTAGGAGGAGACCTCAATAAAATCCACCTGAACTGGGATCTTTAATCGCCGAACTAGATCAGCCGAGAAAACAAAACTCCCCTTCAAAATGGGAACAATCAAAAGTGCCTGATCAGCAAGCCCCGATCGATAGTGCTCGCTGATCTCGTAGCCGAGCTCTTCGACTCGCCGCTTAATTTTTTGTTCATCAATAAAGCTTTCAAGCTGAATTTGAGACACGCCCTAGTTCTAGCCCTGTCGAGATTGTCTCGCAAGCAAGGATGGCTATCAAAACTTCATCTCGCTCAAAGCGCTTAAGCCAACAGCAGAGCAATTTTTAGAAATCGATTTTGATTTAAGTGCGTTTGCGCGCGTCGCTTTTCACACCAACACTCTGAACGGAGCTGATGAAAATTGTCAGATAGGCTTGCCATTTTCAAAGGCCGAAAGCGGTGGATTCTTGCTCAGGGCCAGCCCTCGGGCATCTTAAAGCGCTGCAGATTCGATCACTTAGCGCAGCAAGCCAGGGGGCGTTATTTATGTTATTTTGCGAGCATGAATCTAGAGCTTCTGATTTTAGGAATGATTGGCGGGGGCTTGTTTGGGGGAGCCGCAGTGGGGGCTCTTGCTACCCAACGACTTCAAAAACAACTCAAAAAACAGGGCTTTCAGACCAATACGATTGAAGAGCTCTACAAAGAAGTTCAGCGTAGCTCGATTCAGGTCGAGAAAAATTATCTCGAAACCATTGAAGCTCTCATTCGCGCTCTTGAGGCACGCGACACCTACACCAAAGGCCACTCCGATCGTGTGAATAAAATAAGTGTAGCGATCGCTAAAGCCATGGGTCTTTCAGATGAAGAGGTTTTAGATATTCATCACGGAAGCTTGCTGCATGATATTGGCAAGATCGGCGTCTATGACCGCATTCTCTTAAAGCCGCAAGGACTGAATGCCGAAGAGTTTGAACTCATGCAAGCTCACCCTTCGATGGGAGCCGAAATGCTTGTGCATTCAGAACAGTTCAAAAAGCATATTCCCATTATCTTGCACCATCACGAACGACAAGATGGGAGTGGCTATCCCCTCAAACTCAAAGGAGATGAAATTCCTCTAGGAGCTCGCATTGTTCAGGTGGCCGATAGTTGGGATGCCATGACTAGCGATCGTCCTTACCGGAGACGCATGGAATCAAAAGAAGCCGCGCAGCGACTACGCGAAGCTTCAGGCACGCAACTCGATACACGGGTCGTACAAGCCTTTTTTGATTCTGTGCTTAGGACTCGTGGGATTGAAGCATGACAGGATTTTTTGGCATGAAATGGCGCACACCCGAGCGCAAACTGAGTATTCTATACGACGACCTCTGCCCTCTCTGTGTTGCGGCCTCTGAGTGGATGGAAAAACGAGCAAAGCATGTTGAGTGCGAATTTTTGAAGCAAAGTGATCCGGAGGTACAGAAGCGATATGGCCAGCTCCTCTACAAAGAAGACGAGCAGCAATTTATTGTTATCGCGGATGATGAGAGCATTTACCTGGGAAACGCTGCGCGAATGGTTTGCCTTTCAGCTTTAAAAGGCTACCGACTCTTCGCTTATTTGATTGGAAATCCTGTTTGCTTTCCGATCTCGGAGTTTTTCTCAGAGACTTTTGCGCGCAACCGCTACCGGATTTCTCACTGGTTCAAAAAAAGTCCAGAACATGGCTGCATGACAGACCGATGCGCGCCTAAACAAAATCGTCAACCGTGATGGCTTGAACGTACTGCGAGAGCACTCGCTTGCGGCCCTTTTGACGAAACTCAATCGTTAAGCACTCATCCGAGCCCACACGCTCCACACTCTTGATCACGCCCTCCCCAAAACTCGCATGTCGTACCTTTTGACCTCTTCGAAAATCAGAAGCGCTATCGTCTTCAGGGCTTTGCTGCGACTCATCTTCGTAGTTAGGAGTCTCCACCGGTCGCTTCATCCACTTTGGCGAGTAAGAAGAGCCCCCGAAGGAACTGGCGGAGTAACGAGGTCGAGAGTCCTCCACAAGTTCAAGGGTATCGGGAGGAAGATCTCTCAAAAATCGGGAGGGCATTTGCATGTTGATGCTGCCAAAGGTTCGCCGACTATCGGCCCGCGTAAGAATCAAGCGCTCTTTGGCGCGCGTGATCCCCACATAGCAGAGTCGACGCTCTTCCTCGATTCCATCGCCAGAATCGAGTGAGCGAATCGTGGGAAAGATGCCCTCTTCCATCGCCGCCATTACGCAAACCTTGAACTCAAGACCCTTCGATGCATGGAGCGTCATGAAAGTCACCTCCTCTGCCGCTCGATCCTCGAGCATATCGGTATCGGCAACAAGAGCGACACGCTCCAGAAAATCAAACAACTTTTTTTGTACGACGCTGCCTTCGATTGAAAGCTCAGAGGGCTCCCACTGTTCTTCAAATTCTTGCACGGCAGCTAGAAATTCTTGCAAGTTCTCTTCGCGCTCACGAGCCTCGTAGCTTGGGTCGCGCTTGAGCTCACCGACATAACCGGACTCATCCATAAAATGGACAACGAGATCCACAAGACTCTCGCCCTCGAGCAACAATTTGCGGCCGCGCTGAAACAATTCCGAAAAAGCTTGCAAACCTTGCTTGCCTTTACCCGAAAGTCGCGACACCGCCTCAAGCAAAACATCCCCCACGGGCCGCTGAGTCTCGCGAGAGAGACTCTCCACTTTCTCAACCGAAACCTTACCCACCCCTCGACTGGGCGTATTGATGCTGCGGCGAAACGAAATAAAGTCTGAGGGGTTCATTGCAAAGCGCATGTAAGAGAGAATATCTTTGATCTCTTTACGCTCATAAAAACGAAATCCACCAATAATCTTGTAGGCGAGTCGCTGTCGTAAGCACTCTTCTTCAAACACGCGAGAAATCGAGTTCATTCGATACAAGACCGCAATTTCTGAAGCCGGCACGCCAGACTCGCGCATCTTTTTGATTTGAGAAACGACATAGCGCGCCTCTTCGCGATCATCTTCCAGGCCCACTACTCGAATTCGAGCGCCCTCATCGTTTTGGGTCCAAAGGGTTTTATCGTGCCGATACTCATTCTTACGAATGACGGCTGCTGCCGCCTTCAAAATATTAGAAGTGGATCGATAGTTTTGCTCGAGCTTAACGACATGACAATTCGTGAACTCTCGATCGAACTGAAGAATATTTTCGATCTTCGCCCCACGCCAGCCGTAAATACTCTGATCATCATCCCCGACGACGGCGATATTTTGATGAGGCCCCAGCATTTCTCTTAAGAGAAGGTATTGAATGCGGTTAGTATCTTGAAACTCATCTACTAAAATATACCGCCAAAGATCGTTAAAATAATCTTTGATGTCGGGCTGCTCTACCAAAAGACGATGGGCGTACAAAAGCAAATCATCAAAATCTACCGCCTGAGCTTTCACAAGCTCTGCTTGATAGGTCTCATAAATCTTGGCGGCCACACTCAAAAAACTTGAGCTTAAGGCTCCCGAGGACACCTGCGCCGGAAACTTACCCTCATTCTTCCACTCACCAATTTGAGCATGCACAGACTTAGGGTGATAAGCCTTGTCAGAAATCTTTAAGATTTCAAAAGCATCTTTAACGACTGACATTTGATCATCGCTATCGTAAATCACAAACGAGGGTTCCAAGCCAATGCGACCACCGTACTGCCTGAGCAGTCGAGCGCTCACCGAGTGAAAAGTCGAGATCCAAGGATAGCGAAGCCCCGAGGTGTCACTGAGCAACTCCTTCACTCGATCATGCATTTCCCGAGCGGCTTTATTAGAAAAGGTCATCGCTAAAATACGATGCAGAGGAACTCCCAGGTCACGAATCAAATGAGCAATGCGTGCGGTTAAAACACGAGTTTTCCCGCTACCCGCTCCTGCAAGAATAAGAAGAGGGCCATCGGTACGTCGAACAGCTTCTCTTTGGGCTGGATTAAGCTTCTTTTCAAATTCGTCAATAAAACTGGCCACGCCGGAAAGCTACTCATCTAAGATGCTTGCGCCAATCGAAAAGCTCGCTTCACAAAAGAATAACGAACTTCTTTAGAATCATGGACTTCAAGCTCGATTTTCTTCACCCGCTGAGACCGAAAAATCTCAGGAACCTCTAGCTGAATGACTTCTTCAAGTCTTTGTTCTTGACCCCCAGACAGTGCCGTTTCAATCAACTTACCGTCAAAGAAGAAGCGCCCATCCGCAAGGTGCACCTTGTAACGAATCACAAACGTCTTGGGAGCTGAACTTCGGTATCGATACTTCAAGCTCAGAAAGATCGGGCCAGGAAACTTTTGCACATCAAACTGAGCATCTTCTAAAAAGAAAAAACTTTCTAGAGATTCCAATTGCGCTGGTTGAAAGCGATTTTGAATTGGAAGCGCGTTTGGAAATCGGTACGAGAGCTCGACCTCCATTTCGAGCAGCTTTCGTCGCAACTCTTGTACTTCGGGTCGCAGGCCGCCATAAAAAGCCGCGCGCGCTACGAGATCACCGGACCTTCGGATTCGATCAGCGGCCTCTTTTAAGAACCCCCCCGCCATCGATTTTTGGGCTTCACTCAGGGCCACTCGAGATTCATTCAGGCTAATAAAAAAGCGGGCCTGACGCATATAAGAGGCTAATTCGGCGATTTCGGCGTCCACATCATGTATCTTGAAAAGCTTAACGGCTTGATACTCCGCTTTGGTTTTTGAGAATTCGGCCACGGCATCTTGATAGCGCCCCTCTTCCAAAAACTTTTTTGCATTTTGCA
>JBILFF010000101.1:0-7855 GCA_044351695.1 Bdellovibrionota bacterium | reverse complement strand
GTCCTGAAGCGATAATCTGACTAAGGATCGGCTGGCCGCGACTGACCACCACCCTATGAAGACTGCGAGGCCCACCATAGCTTTGTGTAAAATAAATGTGGCCGGAGTTTGAAACTCGAAATCGATCAGGTGAAGGATGCCACTGATTGTCGATGCGCTCCCAGCGATTCAAACTTTGATTAAAGCGGTGACCGTTTACATGAACGAGACGCAGTTGCGTTGGAGATAGTGCTGACCAAAGGCTAAGACCCGTTTGCTCAGCATCGCCCGGGCCCCGCAACCCCACCCGCTGAACAACATAACGTCCGTTGTCTGAAATTTGTAAACTATCGATGAAGGTTGACGTCTCGGCTGAAATGGCACTCACTTGAAAACCGGGAAGAGAAGAGAAGCTTTGTCCGATTCGAGCAAGAGGATAGAGTCGAGCCTCGTTGCCTTTCAGCATCGATAGGTTTGACGTGTTATTGTCAGCAAAGAAGACTCGAACCAGAGCTGAGCCGTCTGTGCTATTTGTGATTAAGCGTGTCTGAGGATTACTTTGAGCGTATACCGAATGAAAATAGTCGCTGTTATCGTTCAAATCAATAAAGCCAACGAGTCGAGAGGGATCATCGGGGTGAGGATCTCCACTTCGAAGAATTAAACTTTCTGTTCCGTCCGAACTTCGGTGCACAAGAGCCGATTCATTGCCGTACACATTTGGAACGAATGGCCACGACCGCCCGCAAACACTTGGTGTGATTCCTTGCCCAGAAAATCGAACACCATAAAGGATTTGCCCAAAGTTCGACATCACCTGACTCTCGCCAAGTCGATTGCAGACTCGTAGACCACCGAGCGCTGCGGTAATCTCAGAGAGATTGTTCTCGATTAAAGTCGTCGGTGTGCGATCTTTAAGAATGACTTCGTAACGACCGTCGGGGAATCGCTTCACGAGGGAGTAATCGCGATACGGGGCGTCTGATGGTTGATCAAAGGGCATCGTCGATCCTTGAAAAATGATCGTCTTATCTTTCGCGCTTTGGCCGATAAAGAAAGGCTCAGAGGGCCAACCCACATTCAGAACATCCAAGGTGCCCAGCGCAGGTACCGGGTCTGAATTTTTAAATAAAAGCTCAAGCTCGTCGGCCCGCAGAGAAGAATATTTTGATGAAGCCGTAGAGATTGCCGTAAAAATGCAAAGTGCCACGCACGTATATATTTGAATAGCTTTCATGATTAAAACTTCCTTTCATTTTGCTCACCACAAACTCTAAGCGTGCGGATGAGCGTTGCTCGATTCAAGCGAATACGCATTTTTTCTCCTTTAGATGATAGGCCACACTTTGAAAGCGCCATGCTTTGGCTGCGATCACCACTCTCAGTCTGCAAAACGTCGGCCAGCCGCGTACACAGAATGTACTCATAAGCGATTTCAAGACTTGTATGCGTGTTGAACTTTTGACTCTGGCATTTTTGGGAGGAGGCGGGCATCAGCACTCAGACGCCCTTCGCATGGAGAACGAAAGACACTCACTCCAGAACCCTGCCTTCACCCCACTGGGCCCGGGCCGAGTTGGGTAAAGCTGGATTTAAGATTCATCTCTTGAACCCCTTGATCTGTTTTTTGGTGAGGCTAAAGTGTAAACAGCCCATAGGCCATTGGGAGCAGTCGCTCGATGCATACCCCCTGACGGTGATTGGTCAGAACGCGCGAATCTATTTTCGTGGAGACATTTTGTCTCCTCTCCGAAGCCCTTGATTTGACATCATCCAGCGTTACGGTACAAAAGTTGAATTCTTCTCGAATCACATTTCTACTGACCTGCGTCGCGCAGGAGAATGGAGATGCCTCTCACTTTATTTAAATTGTGGGCTAGCCCATTTAGTGATGGCAGGAGGTCTTTTGAAAAAAATAAGAAATGAAAGAATACAGAAATGGGCTGCAGCATCTGGTCGATTCGCAACTCTCACTCTAGCCCTTCTTCTGACAGCTTGTGACTCTCCAAAAAAAAACGAGGCAAAAATTGTAAAAGGAAATACGCAAAAAACACTTCAAGAATTAGTAGAAGCTTGGGAGGATGCCTATAGAGAATATGGGCCTTTAGCTTGCGGTAAGATTCTTGCTTTAGGGTGGTTCGTCAACCAAGCTTATCGAGGCGCTCCACCGGCCGGACCGATCATTTACCCCGGAAGTTAGAATGCCAGTAACCCAATCACGCTCGTTCCGAGCGGAACTCTCGTGGCTGCGAACTCAAAACCTCGCTGCTATCGATGCTGCAATAATCTATTCCCGGGAGCTAATCCTCAGGAGAATTTGGATTTGGATCGATGCTGGAGGTGTTGTGGAAATTTGAGGAGTTGCCAATGAACCACCCTACTCAAAAAATCCTTGCTTCGTCCTTATTTATGGCAATCGTCCTTTTCGCATTTTCAATTTTTATTCAGGAAGGAGTCGCCGACCCAATGACTTGCCCCGATGTCTGTGTTTGCATAGGAATGAGCTGTCCAGCCCCGCCGAGCTCTGTTGATTGTGGGGCCTGTTCGGCGGAGGAAGAGCAAGAGGGTCGAGAGATCTGGGGTCCCGCTCGCTCTCCTGGATCTGGCGATGAATCCTCTCCTCCTGTTGAAGATATTTTGCCAAATCCCATTTTTTGCGCAGCGGTAATCAACTTGCCTAAATTCGATCCAGAAGATCCGACCTCATGGCCCGGAGTTGAAAATCCAATTCCAAATCCGATTATGCTGCCAGCCTCGAGCGGTCCAGGTTTAGGCAATCCAAACATCACCACTGGAGGCTGCTACACTTGTTGCAATGCCCTCTTCTTGGGAGAAAACGAGAACCTCACTTGCATGGACTGCTGTGATGATTTCAACGGATGCCTTTTAGAAATGTGATGAGGCTACCCCGAAGCTGGTCGAATCTCAGGGTTAATCTCGAAGGTTGCCTTAAGACCAAGAGGGGGTGGGGGCCAGACTTCGTCAAATGGCGCCCCCAGGGGAGTACTAGGTAAGACAGTGGAGCGCTATGTAAAATTAGACGATCTGGAGTATTCTCATTTAAGAATCATCTAAAATTTCTAAAAGACTTAAGACCAACGAGCGCTTGATGTAGGTCGCTTGAGTTCTTGCAGCCATTTGAGCCTGCTGAATGATTTGAAGTCGAGTCAGCTCTGCAAGCTCGAGAGCATAATTGGGTGATTGAATGATTTCATGCGCATCCGTGAGGCTTTCTGAGAGTAAGAGGTTCCAATCGACTCGTTGATGGATCTGAGATTCTATCAGCGAGAATCTTGAGTGCGCATCCAGGAGTCGGGTTTGTGCGCCGTCAAGAATGTCTAAGACCTCTGCGAGATTTAGAGCATTTACATCAACCAGCATCGAGTGGGCTGAGGCCAGCTTGGTGACATTACGATACACGATAAGCTGATCGAGGGTTCTGTTAAGAGTAAACAGATCGATCACGCCATCATTGTTAAAGTCTCCCCCAACAAGAGGAGTGACCGCTCCCGACGTCAGGCTCACAGTCGAATGGACTCTAAAACTTCCGTTTCCATTTCCTAAGTAGGTCACGAGTTGAAGTGTCGTAACCCCCTGCGACGCAATATCTAGGTTTCCATCATTATTGAGATCAAAAAATTCGGCCCGATTGTTAGTTGTGCCGGCAATGGTAGCGCTGTGCGAAAATGCGCCCACTCCGTTGTTGGTGAAGATACCCACACTTCCAGAAACAGTGGCCAGAAGATCAAGATCTCCGTCCTGATCGATATCACCCAGATCGATGCCTAGGTTCGTCGCTAAGGCAAAAGAACTCGAGAAGGAAGAATCAAGTTCACAAAGGTGTGACTTTTAAAGCCCGCCTTCCTAGCAAAAGCTCGATTCGAATAGCTGCCTCGATTGCGAAGATAGCAAATAAAATCATGCAAAAAACTTCGATAGTTTCCGTAGCTAAAAATACTAGGTCTATCCATAAGAGTATGTTTCCCTCTGATGTGCATGAGATCAAGCGCCAATGACATTTAGAAATCAAAAAGTCTGCCTCGCTAAAAATCGAGCGCCTTCCAAAGTCCCAGATTCAGATTATCCCATCTGCTATCAGGAGCTTGGCAAACGACTAAGGGAAAGAACTCCATAAAGCTTTGCGGCAGCCAGCTTTGCCGACTACGAGCCGGTCACTACAGAATCATTCAGACGAAAAATTTCCAATCAAATTAAAAGACGAATAGGATTCAGCCTCAGAATCGACAAAATTTGTCGTTAAGCTCTGCAATCTCTGTAGCGATAATTGTTTGGCCGTCTCTAAATGGCTTTTCAAGGCCAAGTCCTCAGGCAAGATTCCTGCTTTATAAAAAATCGAAGACTTTTCGTGCTGAGATGGTCAAGGTTTTCGAAGTCTTTAATTGGTGGATTTATGGGATACTCATCAGTACTGATTTTGCTCATCGGCTTTAGTGAGGTGGAGGCCAAAATCGACGAGCCATCGAAGCACCCCACAGTCTGCTGGACCCAAGAAATCTCTCCTCCCGAGGAGTATGGCTGCCACGTCACGACTGTAACCAGTTGCAACGATGGCTCTTTTTGTGTCCGCGAGGTGAAGCAACAGTGCCATTTTGAAAGCCCAGCGATAGAAACCCCGTGTGTCCTATCGGAGAAGTGTTGGCTTGGGGTAAATTCAAGGCCACCGAACTTTGATGATCTGCCATTTTGCCAGTGGGCCATTCAAGAATTTAGGTGACAAGCGAGCATCAATCCTCGCAGCGATCTAAAGCCCCTCAAAGCCAAAGACCTGCGTCTATCTAGCAAAAGAAAAGGCTCAAACAGAGACGACGACCTTCATTTTTTTGATCGGCGGCATCGCTCACTACAATATTTTACGCTCTCCCAGTTTTTCTCCCACTTTTTGCGCCAGTCCATCGGCTTTTGGCACGTCATACACATCTTTTTTGGAAGGTGAGTCTTTTGAGTTCGCTTAGGTCGCATTTTGCGATGTTTTCATAAGTGCTTGATCGATAGCAAAAAAAAATCTCGGCTCCACAGCCTGCGGACGCCCGCCCTTCGGTCAGACCAGTCTCTAACCACTGCAGCACCAAAGCGAAGAAACACCCTTAAAATCTTGGTAACCACCTTATGTTTTGAAATATCATCGATCAGAAGAAGATCTGCCATTCGCGTGTGGTCCTTTTGATCAATAAATCCCCAGCCTATTAAATTTCGCGCTTTAATATACTCTTTTCTAAATTGCTAAATTTCAACATGGCGGGTCCTCTTTATTTTCAGATGCTGCTCTGATAGGGTGCTCAGATGTTCGGCTTCTTATTCGCTTTTTTCGTGTCTGCCGGCTCAAGATCGTTACTTCTCCCTCATCCTACCGAGTTGAAGGTGAATGAAAGTTTAAGATTAGAGCCGGCTGTGGGTCATCATTTTGAGATGAGGGCTCGGCAAACCTGTGCGGAGTTTCAGTTTACAAAAAAGACAGAGACCTTGCTGGAGTGCAAGATCACGGCCGCGGGCAATCACAAGATTACAGCGAATGTTTGTAAAGACGACAAGTCGTATTGCAAGCCCGAGAGTTTTACCTTGAAAGCGGTGCCGGCTGGTGGGGTGGTATCGCCCAATGCTGCTAAAGCAGCGCCTTCATCGACGTTGGCATCAGAGAACTCCAGATCTCGTTTAGAAATTCCCCCAGGATTCTTTAGAGGAAGTTTCAAAGAGGCGCTTCGTTTAGCTAAAAATAGCGACCGAATTCTTTTTTTAAACTTTACGGCGGGCTGGTGTCCGCCCTGCAATCGAAACAAGGATTTTTTGTTTCCCACGACAGGATTTCGTCGATCAACTGAGAAGTGGGTTTTGTTTCAAGTCGATGTTGATGAGCTGAGTTCCGCCCATCTCAAAGAGACGTACAACATACGGGCGTATCCCACTTTTGTGGCCCTCTCTCCTGATTCAAAAGAGATCACTCGTGCGGTGGGCGAGCAAGATGAAGAAGCTTTTATAAAGTTTGCAAAAGAAGTCGAGCGGTGGAGGAGTGTCCCCATTGATCGTCTGACCGCTCTTTCGAATAAAGAATGGAAGAAGCTTTCGATTGAGGAAAGAGTCAGACTCGCCAATCATTTTATCAACCGTGATCAATACGAATCAGTTCTTTGGGTCACCGAAAAGAAGCCACGCGAGGAACTCAAAGAGGTTCATTTTCGGGCCAGGTTATATCAGGCGATCGATGACGGGAGAAAAAGAGAGCAAAGACGATTGCTTGAGAGCTTGTTTAAAAATGGAGGTCCGACAAAGCCCTCAGCGACCTGGCTCATTCACTGGGGAGCGCTCGACAAAAAAGCTGCCAGTAAATATTTGTCATCGGTTCGGAGTAAAATCATAGAAGATAGAAAAATCGTTTCGAAGACTGTCTCAGGCAAAATGGCGATCGCGGACTCGTTGGCACGAGAAGCGGAGCTCCTTGCCTTCTTTGATCAGAAGGATGCGTCGACGGAGCTTTATGAAAAGGCGGGTCAGGCACACGAGAAGATTTTACGAAACATGCCTTTGAACCACCGCCGTTATATGACGATGTCAGCGGGAAGTGCCTTTGCTGAGGCAGAGCGATGGGACAAGGTGATTGCTTTATACCAACCTTTGGCGAAAAAAGGGGATTCAGATCCGACATTTATGGTGCGACTCGCAAAGGCTTATTTTTATCAGAAGAATTTTGACCAAGCTTTAAAGACAATCGATAAAGTTCGGCCCGATCTTTACGGAGATAATTTTTTGCGCGCGGCCAATTTTAGGGTCGATGTACTTTTGGCGATGAATCGCAAAACCGAAGCAAAAGACTTCTTACTTCAGACGGTGAAGGAGTTTTCGCTGCCAACGGATACGGCGCCACAAAGTACGCATCATTTATACGAGCAACTCAAAAGCCGTTCGGCTGAAATCGAGAAGAGCTGAGCAAGAGCCTCCACGGCCCAGCCCTTGGACGAGGCCTGCTTATCGGGCTCGATATTAACCCCGAGATCTGCTAGCTCTCAAACACAAGGAGATTTTATGCAGATTGATATTGGAATCCCAGAGTCGAGTCGCCGCGAGATCGCCGAGGGACTCGGCCGACTTCTCGCCGATAGCTATACACTCTATTTGAAAACTCATAACTTTCACTGGAATGTGACAGGACCCATGTTTCAGACTTTGCATACGATGTTTGAAACGCAGTACACTGAGCTCGGCATGGCCGTCGATTTGGTGGCGGAGCGAATTCGCTCTCTGGGGCATCGCGCGCCAGGAACTTACCAAGAATTTTCAAAGCTGACGGTGATCAAAGAAGATACAACCAATCCTAGCGCTGAAGAGATGACCCGACAGATCGTTCAGGGGCATGAAGCTGTGGCAAAAACAGCACGGTCGATTTTTCCGTTGGCCGAAAAAGGAAACGACGAGGCCACTCTTGACTTGCTGACCCAGAGAATTCAGCTGCACGAAAAAACAGCCTGGATGCTTCGCAGTTTGCTGGAACGATAGCAGCAGACTTTCTTAAGGCGACGAAGGCGAGGGACCCTTGAGGTGGGGGAGTGTAGGCTGAAAGAGCGTTTCGCTTAGCGATCGAGGAGTTGTAGAACCATTTGAAGGCGCACAGGAGACTGAGCAAGAACACCGACTTGAGCTTGTTGAAGAATTTGTAGGCGAGCGAGTTCAGCGGTTTCTTGAGCTAAATCCACATCCAGGATTTCAGATCGAGCCGCGGAGAGAGTTTCGCGACTGAGCGAGCTGAAAGACTCTGCATACCCCAGGCGATTTTGAAGAACACCAATGCGAGAGCGGCGCTCGCCGATGTTTTCAAGAGCATTGTCGAGGATTCCCAAAAGCTTTTGGGCTTGCAGAGCGGTCTTGA
>JBILFF010000100.1:0-7937 GCA_044351695.1 Bdellovibrionota bacterium | reverse complement strand
AGCCTTTATGGCTGAGGCGGCGATGGCTGTTTTCGGTGTCTCTGGACGAGTGGAGGATCTCGACTTTGCCGTTCAGCTCACCGAGCATGCTTTGCAGAAGTTTGAGGACTCAAGCAAAGGCGGGTTTTTTGTTTGCCCTCAGGATCGACTCGATCTTTGGATTAATCGAGTAGACATACAAGACTCTGCTCAGCCTTCAGCTTATGCGGTATTTTGTGATGTTTTGTGGGCTCTTTATCGGGAGACCGGAGAGATGCGCTACGCGTCTTCAGCCGAGCGCGCCATTCGGCGTATTCTAAAGACCGCAGAACTCAAGAATGGCGGCTATCTGCGTTTGGCCCGGGTCGTGCAAAAACATCAACGCGATGAGATTAACGCTTCTTCTTTTTCTTAGGCATGACTTTTTTTCTGGCCATCGAAGGGGAGGAGCTATGAAGTTCTGGCCGATAGAGCTTTTTAATGCTGTTTTGTTGGTCGAGAATCATAATTTCAGGGCCTTTAAACTTTAAAAGTTTTTCTGCCGTAAAGTACTGATAGCAAACAACGATCACTCGATCGCCCTTTCGGATCAAATGAGCAGCCGCCCCATTGCTTTCAAATCTTCGAGATCCACGCTCTAGCGGAATCGCATAGGTTTTAACGCGCATCCCGTTCGTCACATTATAAATTTCAACGGCTTCAAAAGGAGCAATTCCCGTTGCATCCAAATAATCTTCGTCGACCCCTAAGCTTCCTTCGTAATCGAGGAGCGCTTCGGTGATCACTGCTCCGTGAATCTTAGCCCTTAAAAATTGTCGCATCTTTTGCTTCTAGCTTTAGTTGAAGTGAACGGCCAGGCTTTCGTGATTGATTCATGATTTTTGGCCCCCTAAACTAAAGAGATGCTTTTGAGTTTAAGGCTTGGTGTAAAGTTTCTTCAGCTACTCAATTCAGAGACTTCAGCCGTTCAGCTGGCAGCAGGCTTTGCTTTTGGAATGCTGGTGGGCTTCTTGCCCTTTTGGAGTGTGTTGAATCTGTTGCTCTTTCTGGTTGTTTGCTTTTTTCGGGTGAATCTGACGATGTTTTTTTTGAGCAGCGCGCTGTTCTCGCTCCTCGCTTTTGCTTTGGATCCCGTTTTTGATGGATTTGGGTACTGGATCTTGGTGGATTGGATGGCAGCGAGAGAGCTTTGGATAGGGATAGCCTCTCAACCCCTTCTTCCTTTTCTGAATCTCAATAATACGGTCATGATGGGTAGTCTGGCTTTGGGTTTGTTGCTTTTTTTGCCTACGATCTTTTTGACGGTTGTGATGATCAAGCGCTACCGAGCCTCTTGGCGAGAGCAGATCAAGAATTCTGCAATTTATAAAATCTTACGAGCCTCAAAAATGTTGAGTCCTGTGTTTTCAGCCTTTGAGAAGTACCAAAAGCTACAAGAAAAATTCGGAGATCAGTGGGGTAAGATCGTATGATTCGCTTAAAGGTCTTTATTCCAGCGCTTCTTTTGAGTGTACTTGTAGCTCTTTGGATGATCTATCGACTCGATGGATGGTTGAAGAGCTCTATAGAGTCTGCGATTTCAGCCGTTACCGGAACTAAGACAGAGATTTCTTCTCTCCAATTGAGCTTAAGAGAGTCGCGGCTCTTTGTGGGTAAGCTTAAGGTGGCCAGCCCAGAGCATGAGTTCAAGAATTTGGTAGAATTTTCAGAAATCGTCATTGATTTTCAGACCCTCCCGCTTTTTGAGAAACGTTTTGTCGTAGATGAATTTTCATTGAAAGGTATTGATTGGAACACGCCTCGAAAAGAGTCAGGTTTCTTGCTGGCTAAGGAGCGGCCCAAGGATACGGGTATTTTTTCAGGTTTTGTCGACCAAGCCATGACGACGCTGAGCGAGGAATTTGAAAAAATGCCAGTGGCTGAGTTAATTGATTTTCGGGTGCCTGAAAGTCCCAAAGAGCTTTTGTCGCAATTGAATTTAGAGTCTGAGAAAGCTTTTAAAGAAGCGGCAATTCAAGTGGAGCTGAAACAGGGAGAGTGGCGCCAAAGAGTTTCCTCCCTGAAAGATTTGTCGGAATTTCAAGCGCGAGTCAGCGAAATCAAGAAGCGAGCGAGCGATCCGGGAGATCGGCCGCAGGATCTTTTAAAAACTCTCGAGGAGGTGAAGAAGGGCTTAGATTGGATTCGCGAAGCGAAGGAGCAAACTGCGGAATTGATAGAGGCTTCCAGGAAAGACTTTGCGGCCTTGGAATCTTTGTATGGGACAGCAAATGCCTCGATCGAGGCCGATTTCAAGAGGGCTCGAGATATGGTTTCTCTCGATCAATTTAGTGTGCAAAATCTATCGCGACTACTTTTTGGCCCGTCCTTGCTTTCTTACTATGGCACAGCTCTCAAAATGCAAGCGCGGCTGAATGATCTTCAGCAGATCGTCAAATCAGAGGAGAAGCAGGTTGAAGTGAAAGAGCGTGCGCGAGGCCGAGACATCGTTTTTGTGAGCCCTCAGCGTCAGCCTGGTTTTGTTTTGGCAAAGTCTGATTTTTCTGTGGAGGGGCTCGAGAAGAGTGCGGCGGCTCGATTGAGTCAGCAGTATGAACTCAAGCTGCGAGACTTGAGTTCGGATCCGGCCTTGAATGCTAAGCCCATGCAGGTTGTGGCGGAGGGTCGCTTTCGAAACGCGCCGCTATCTCGGGCGCAGATCGATTTGCTGTGGGATTATACGCAGCAGCCTGTGAAGAACCGGTATTTGGGCAAAGCAGAGAGAGTGCAGGTGAGTTCCTGGCAGGTCGGAATTCCGAAAGTCTTTCCGCTGGTCTTAGAGAAGGCCATGGCTGAAATTTCGACAGAACTGGAGTGGAGGGGAGGAGACTTAGATTGGAAGAGCCGAATGCAGTTTCGAGAGGTCGAGTGGAACTTTAAAACAGTCCCACGTATCGGCTTTATTGGTCGAGCCATGAGTGATGTGTTTCAAGGAGTAAAGGGTTTTTGGCTGGAGCTGAGGTTAACGAGAAACCAAGATCGGCTCCTCTTAGAGTTGCGTAGCGATTTAGATGAAAGTTTGGGCCAAGCGATTTCGCTGCAGATCGAAGAGCGCTTACAAGCTTTTCGGCTAAAGCTTCAAAAAGAGATCGGGGGCATGGTCGAGGAGTACCAGCGTAAAATGCTGAGAGAGATTCAATCCTTTAAAAATGAAGTTCTCTCGCCGGTGGAGAAAAGGCTTGAGACTCTTCAGGCTTACGAAGCAGAAGTCAAAAGCAGGATTTCATCGATTGAAAGTCGTGCAAAAGGAGGAGTCCAAAAGGGGATACAAGAAAAGCTAGCTAAGCCGATCAAAAGCCTCAAGATTCCGGGCTTTTAGAGCAGGACGAGTCTTTTTTTAATTTCTTGACGCTTTGATCAGCCTGAGCGAATCTCCCGCAATGCCTTCACCAACGCATAAATCAAACAAGGTTCGCCGTCGCAAGATGGCTCGCATCGGAAAATCTCGAAAGTTAGAGAACCGACAAAAGGGGACCATTAACTTTTTCACTGCTTTCGATGTGCCGGCTTCGGACGATAAAATCACGGGCACAAAGAGAGTGCGAAAAGCCAGCTGATCTTCTAGCTACCGCAAGTATTTGTTTTGTTTAAGATCTAGAGTTTCCATTTTTGAAGAACAAAATCCTTGGCCTCTTCTTTCGTGTTTAGACGGCCCTCGAGTTGGGCCGTTTCAACTTCGGTCAGAATTTCTTTAAACAGCCTTCCTGCCGGATATCCTAGGGTTAAAAGATCAGCTCCGCGAAGAAGTGGCGCGGGTCGAAGCTCTTCTTCTTTAAAACTCGCCAGAGCCGTTTTACAAAACTCGTAAATCTCAAGTTTGCCATGAGACGCTTTGCAATCGATTCGATGTTGTTCGAGATGCAGAGCAAAATTTGGATTGCGCAAAAAACGCTTGAGTGTGCTGGGCTTCATGTTTTTGACGTCTGCAAAACGAAGATGTTGATCCACGAGTTCCACAACGATATCGATCAAAGAGCGTGAGGCTTTGAGGCGTCTCAAAATAGTCTCAGTCATCTGAGCGCCCACCTGGGCATGGCCGTTAAAACGAATGCGATCCGGTGGTTGATGCGAAAAGGTGGGAGGTTTTCCCACATCGTGAAGAAGGCAGCCCCAACCTAATTCGGCCGAGTGAGCGGGCGTGAGTTGTTCAAGTAAGAGAAGGGTGTGAATCCAAACGTCCCCTTCGGGGTGATGTTCTGGAGGTTGTTCACAGCCTTTCATGGGCAGGAGTTCGGGTAAAACAATTTCAAGAATTCGCAGCTCATCCAGAAGTTCAAACGCAAAGCGCGCACGACCCTCAGTGAGCATGCGAGTGATCTCTTCAAAAATTCGCTCGGCAGAAATCTGGCGCAAGCCTTCTCGTTCCTGGATCACTGCGGCTTTAAGCTCGTCGTCGATTTTAAATCCTAGGCGCGAGCCAAATCGAACGGCCCGCAAAATTCTTAGATAATCCTCGCGCAAGCGAAGCTTCGCGGGTCCGATGGATCGAATCATTTTTGCTTCGAGATCTTTTTGGCCGCCCACCCAGTCGAGTACTCGATCGGTGAGAGGATCGTAGAGCATGCCATTGATTGTAAAATCTCGTCGCTCCACATCTTCTTGTGCGGTGGCCGTCGTAATGGCAGCGGGATGTCGGCCATCGGAGATGCCCACATCTTTGCGAAAGCTGGCGACCTCGACAGTCAGGGGCTGATCCTCGTCGGGTGAAACCACAAGCATCACATTAAAGGCCTCTCCCACTGGAACCGTCCGAGCAAAAATTCTCCGAATATCGTCGGGCAGCGCACTCGTGCAAATATCGATGTCTTTAGACTCAATGCCCATGAGACGATCGCGCACGCAGCCTCCCACCCAATAAGCCTCAAAAGAGTGGGCACGCAGGGTCTCGACAATGCTACGGGCGAAATCTTGAAGTCTCAAGGCCATGGCTTTAAGTATAGCGGTGATGCGCGTGATTAGCTACGAAAGGCCAGAGACTTTTGGGGAAGCGGCAGCGTCTTTTAGCGAAAATCTGCCAGGGTCCCATCAGACGGAACCTCCACAACAGAGACATAGGTCTTGTAGCACTCGGTGTCGTTCCAGCGATTTTCATCGTAGCGCATATGAATACAGTCTTCGTTGCCATCATTATTAAAATTAGAATTGTTGTAATTGGAGGAGGGATTCCAGACCGGGCGATCACCCAGAAGGCGATGCCAGAGATATTGTCCCTCTTGCTGTCGATCACTGAGGCCCATCCACACTCGGCCCGGAACATTCAATTCGGTATATTTTGAATTCAAGAAATTTTGTTCTGCGGCGCTATCCACTTGAACTAAGTAGGCATCGGCAAAGTTATAAAGACTCTTAATCAGAGCGGCTTGTTCTTCGGCTCTCACTTGTGTCATTCGAGCTTGAATCAAAAAATAGCCTTTATTTTCAAAAACACCCATAAAGCGATGTGCAGCTACAGAAGTAGGGTTTCTCATTTGGCGAACGTTGATGTTGAAGGTAAAAGTATTCACCTGATCTTTGGTGTCGATCACCTGACCACTGCTGTTGACCTTCTCAATTTTCATTTGGAGTTCGTATCCCACATAATTTCTTGGGCCCTCTAAAAAGCTTCCGTAGCGCCCAAGATACCTGACGGTATGGCGAGCTTCAAAGCCTGGGAGTGGCTCGGTTTCTAGCTTGATACGAGCGGTAGCGTTGGCCGTGTCGATGCTCGGATTAGGGATCGTGATCGGACAGAGAGGATCCCCCTCGGTCCACTCCGTGGGTCGAGGCTGCTCGGGAAGTGGCATCAGGTTGTAGTCTTGAACAGAAGAACTGAGGTTTGAACTCAGGCTTGAAGTGTGAACGATCCAGCATCGGCGGGCGATGGGCATTTCGTTTTTGTATCGCCAGGTTCCCAAGGCATCAGAGAGGGGCAGGGGAAGATTGACGGTCATTTCGATGAGGGATTGAACCGTGTTTAGGGGAAAGACCAGGGCATTGAGTGGGGTTCCGTCTTGACCTTGGTACTGAAAGACTTCGATTTGGCCCGTGGAGTCTCCCAAGTTGAGGCCATCGCCGATACTGATGAAGCGTTGAAGGCTGCCTGCAGGCGCGCCTTGAGATCCTGGTGTGGTGCTGCCGTTGGTTCGGCCACCCAGGTCATTGGAGTCTTTAATGATCACCGTGTAGGTCGCTGCTTTCTGAACATTCTGATGTCGCACTTGCCCAGTAAAAACGATTCGTCCGTATTCTTCTTGAACTGGGGTGGGATTGATATCGAGTTGTAGTCGAATCGCGCAGGTTTGGTTGGAGGCCAGGGCACTGAGATTCGCAAATACGCCTCCCGCCGGTCGTGGCGGATGAGAGATGCTGAAGCTTCCTTGGAGACACGAAACCTCACTCGGCAGCATGATGCGCGCGGTTTGTCCTTTTTGCATTCTTGCAATATCCGTTCGATTGTATTGATTCGCGTCCACCGAGCGGAGGTTGGTGACTTCTTCAGTGAATAAAAGGCTGCCATTTTCTACTGATTGATCGAAGCGATTGACCGCATCGTTGAAGCTCTCGCCCGAATATCGAAAACTAACGCGATTGCCGCCCTCAAATGGGGATCCTGCGGGCTCGTTCTCTTTTTTGGCACAAGCCGAGAAAGAAGCGAGCAGTGTAATTACAAAAAGTAATCGCGCTGTCTTTAAAGCGATCGGCTTTTTAAGTGCCCCCAAAAAGAGTGAGGGTCTGTACACAAAGGCCACGATGAATAAATCTGCATAAATCGCGCCGAGCGAAAGCCCATCCTTCGCTAACATTTACATGTTTCGGTCTACACTATTTGCAGACTTAGAAGTGATTTCGATTTCTTTTGATGCATATCTGCATTCTAGAGTGTTTTGGGCTTTTAAATCCGAAGCGTTGAGGCTTTTGAACTTGGCACTAGGACTGCACCTGAGTGAAGAGATGGCTTGGTGGCTGACTTTAGTGCTTATTGGTCAGGGCGCAGCTCCTTTTGAAAGGACGACGGAGTACTTTCAGGCACTTGTTTGGCGTCTTCAATCGAGATCGCCTGAGCTGATGAGCTATGAATTTTCGGTCAAAATGATCGACAATCACGCAGCTCCATCAGCCGTTATTTTTGTCAGTGGTCCTTTGGCCGGTCAAATACAACTCAATGACTCGTATCTTCGGTTGGGACTGACTGAAGAAGAGCATCTTGCGGTTCTTGCCCACGAGATAAGCCATACCCATGTGCGAAAGAAGATGTCGTCTGCCGCTATGCTCGATAGAAGATCCGAAGAGCTCTTGGTGGATCAGCTGGCCTATGAAATCCTGATTCGAGCCCAAGTCGATCCCATTCACTTAGTCCATGCCCTAGAAAAAATTAAAAGTAGCTCTCGCCCTGAGGATCTGCAGCAGAACTGGCCAAACTTTCCTTTAGGATTAAATCCTATAGAAATCGAGAGTGGGACGACCCGATTAGAACAAGACTTGGTACGAGGCTCCCGCATCAGCTCGCATCCCACCGATGATCTTCGAGCGCAAATGATCCTGTTTCGGCGTGTGCGTGACGACGTGAGAGAGCTTTTGCCTCCACAAAAAAACACGCCTGCTGCAGCCAGTATCTTAAGCGATTTACGAGAAAATGAAGCGCGATCTGCTCACGAAAGAATATCTTCTCGCCTTCTTCAGGCTCGAGCAGCGCCCAGTTTAAAAGCAAGAGCTCTTGAGATCAGAGATGTTTTCTTTCAAGTTCAAAAAAGTTGGCGAGAAAGCCTAGAGCGTGGAGAGGTCGAGGGGTTAAAGAAAATGAGCTCTGAGTATCGAATCATTGCCGCAGAGATCGCTCAAATGATGCGCTTGTTTTCGCTGAGGCACCAGTCGTCAAAGCTCTCGGCGGCGGACAAGACAGAGCTTCAAACTCTGATGAAGCTCTTCGATCTATTCCATGT
>JBILFF010000099.1:0-7952 GCA_044351695.1 Bdellovibrionota bacterium | reverse complement strand
CCAGCATTTTTGGCGTGATCTCTCCGAAAATCAGAGTCAATACCGTCACCAGCGCTGTGACAAAAGCATGAACCACTGAAGAGTCCCCAAACTTTAGAACATCCGTAATAAATGAAGCGGTTAAAATTGCCGCTGCTGTATTAACGAGTGTGTTTGCTAACAAAATACTCGCGAGCAATCGATTGGGATGCTCAATCCACGCACGAATCGATTTGTCCCACCAATTATCACTGCTTGCCAATCTCTCGGACTCAGAAACGCTCAGCGACACCAGCGCTGTCTCGGTGGCCGAGAATAGAAACGACAAGGCAAAACAGCCTGCAATTCCTAACAAGGTCCAAATGTGGACACCGAAATCGACAGCCTCCATATCAGTGATTCATCCGAGTGCAGAACGCCAAAATTAAAGAATAGACATTCATGTTTTAAGAATTCATAAACTTTAGACGGGCTTTGCCCAGAGAGTCAAACGACATGCAGCTAAGCCTTAAAGACCAAGATTTTGTGATTCTTGACCTAGAGACGACGGGCCTCTACGCCGCTGAGGGAGATCAGGCCATCGAGTTTGGCGCCATTAAAGTGTCTCAACTTCAGGTGCTAGAAGATCATTTTCTAAGCTTTGTAAACCCGCAGCGATCTATTCCTGAGGCTTCTTCGGCCATTCATGGCATCAAGGACGAGGACGTTAAAAATGCTCCGAGAATTGAAGAAGTGCTTCCTGGTTTTTTAAAGTTTGCAGGATCGCGAATTTGGGTGGCGCAAAACGCGGCCTTTGATTTGAGCTTTATTTTGCGAGATATGCAGAAATTAAAAATTCCGTTTGGAGATCGCCTGATCATAGACACCGTGAAGGTCTCTAAAATTTTGTTTCCGAACGCCACCAGTCATAATCTAGATGTGCTCATGGCCCGAATGGGCATCAGCAAATCTGGAGCAAGACATCGCTCTTTAGACGACTGTCGGTACACCGCCTTGGTCCTCATCGAGTTTATTAAACTTCTTGAGAAACAAGGAATGGACCAGCTGCATCATTTGAAAGACGCCTTTATCAAACCCGAGAGCGTATTGAAGCCCGAGAAACCGAAGGCAAGAGGGCTCTTCGGTTAATTTTTATTTTTGTTGATCCCAAAGACGATCAGGGATCTTTGATTTGAAGTTGGACCAGCGAGCCGCTACAAATAAGTAGTCCGACAAGCGATTCAAGTAGACATGAACTATCGAATGAACTTGTTGCTCCTCCGATAGCCTCAACACCTCGCGCTCACACCGACGCGCAACCGTGCGCGCAATATGTAAGCGGCTCGCAAGCTCACTCCCACCGGGCAGAACAAAATTTCTAAGAGGCTCCAGATCCTGCTCAAACTCATCAATCCATTTTTCGAGTCTCGAGACTCTCGAAGCTTGCGTTCGACCCAACTTAGGCTGAACATCTGGCGGCGTTGCCAGATCGGCTGCAACGACATGCAAATCATTTTGAATCTGATCGATGTGACTAGCTAAAACATCGGAGGCTAATGCCTGTACAGCGCACCATCCCATAAAACTATTCAGCTCATCGACCGTGCCGTAGGATTCAATCATTGAGCTGGCCTTTTTTACCCGCCGACCCGAAACCACTCCCGTACTTCCGTCATCACCTGTCTTTGTATAAATTTTCATGCGGACTCCTTTGAAGAAATGTTTGGAAGCTCACCCCTTACAGGTCTGCCTAAGATAACCCTCATACCCGACTCCCACAAAACACGACGCACAACCGCTCGCGTGATTTTTGTGGTTTGTTGTTTGCTCGACTCACGAGCATACAAATCCAGAGCCGCGACTCCAATTTGAAGAGGTAGAGCACTCGACCATCGAAGCCTCCACTGCGAGTAGGGAATGGCATTACAGTAACTCGCTGCATGTCGAAGCAGAGGCTGGGTCTGCTGAATGTATTGATGCACGAATTCCTGCCACGGATGTTCCTTCCACGGCTCTGTCGTCTTAAAGCCCGCTGTCACGAGCGCTTCACGAGGAAGCAAGATGCGCCCCCCTCGTCGGTCCTCAACGACGTCGCGCAAAATATTGATTCGCTCCAAAGCCTTTCCGTATTCGATTGAAAAAATTTCTAAACTTGAAGGAAGAGCAAAAATGCGCGTCCAAAAAGGACCCACACAACCCGCGTGCATAAAACAATAGTGATCAAACTCCGACCAAGTCTCGTGCGCATAGACGGGCTGAGCCCCTGAAGCTTCTGAAAAACAGCGCACCACTTGTCGCATGCCTGCAATCAACTGACGTAAAAGTTCTTCACCGTGATACCTTTGATACTCAGGAGATTGCCGGAACTGCTTTGCAATTTCTTCGGCAGAGAGAAGAAGCTCTTGTTCTGCCTCTGAAAAAGACCCCACCGAGGAAACAAACCGAAAATTTTTAGCGCCTATACAAAGCGCCTGTTCCCAAGCATCGAGCTGTGCTAATCGATCGGAGGCATTGAGTTTACCGCTATCGGCTAAAGTGTCTGCTACTCGAGCCGCTAGATAGGTAAGCCCAACAAATGAACGAGCCGAATGAGGAAGGGCCAAGAGCGATAAAGAAAATGAACGTGAAACGCGCCGAAGAAGCTTTCGACTCTCCTTCTGGTTCAAGCGACTCTGTGGGCTCGTGGACGCCATTTGACTCCAGATTTGATCCTTTGCAGTACTCGAAAGGCAAGAGTCATTTTCAATTTGCATTTCTGTTTGTCTGGTCCAGCGCTCGAAGGTCTTTGTTAGATGACTTCTACGCGTTCTGCCGGATTGCCGATGATCTGGTCGATGAGCCCAAACACGCCCAGCTGAGACAGCAAGCTTTGGAGCAGCTGCGAGCGTGGGCCGATCATCGACAACAAACGGGTCATTTTTTTTGGGATCGTTTAAACCAAAGTGCGACGAGATTCGGTATTCCTTCTGAGGTTTTTCGAGGAATTCTACGAGGGGTTTCGAAGGATTCGCCGGGAGGGCCATCGACTCAGGGATTCTCTGATTGGAGTCAGGTCGAAGAATACATCGAAGGGGTAGCGGTCGATGTCGGTCGCGGCGTCCTCTCTATTCTCGGTGCTCATCATTCGCAGATGAACTCCTATGCTCGCGCCATGGGGCGCTGTGTTCAGTACATCAATTTTTGCCGTGACGTCGAAGTCGATTGGCAGGAGGCACGGACCTACTGCCCAGATTTTGAACTTCATAAATTAAATGTTCAGCGAGGAGATTCTTTGAGCGCTGAGCAAGCGAGGCAGTTGAGAGAAATTTATTTTAAAAGAGCTTTAATTGAGTGGCGACGAGCATCGGCTTTTTCATGGAAGTGCTTTTCTCCAGAACTCATGGTGCGGATTTATATGGAGGCAGCACTTCGCTGGTGGCAGTTTGGCGATCGACAAAAAATGTCTAATGGCCAAAAGTTTTTATTCGCTCTTAAACATGGGATTCGATTTTTTGCCGAACGATTAAAGCTTATGCCGCCTTGGATGAAACAAAAAACTTAATCTGCTCCGCAACGCCCGCTGCGTCTAACTTGAAGTGCCGATAGACCTCAGTCTCAGTGCCTGATTCTCCAAAGTCACGCACACCAATTCGTCGAAGGGGCGTAGCAATTCCGTTCTCTGCAAGCACCTCAGCCACAGCAGAGCCCAAGCCCCCTGTCACATAATGATCCTCGGCCGTCACCACAAGCTGATGAGTGCGCGCGAGCTTGCAAATGAGCTCCTCATCTACAGGTTTCAAAGTGGATGCATTCACAATCGTCATTTTTGTGGGTAAGGCCGCCTGTGCCTCGATTCCCGAGTGAACGAGCTGACCCGAGCCGAAATACAAAATGCCTGAACCATTTTGAACGACATCCCACTTGCCGAAACGATATTTAAAATCGGGTGAATGAATGATCGGCATTTTTTGACGAGTGAGTCGAAAATAAGCCGGATCGCTTTGTGTAAGAGAAAATCTGAGCATCTCTCGAGCTTCAACATCATCTGAGGGTTGATAAATTTGAAAGTGGGGCAAGCTGCGCAAGAGAGCGACATCCTCAAGCCCCATTTGCGAATGGCCATCCTCACCGATCGCCACTCCCGCATGGGTCCCGATGAGCTTCACATTGGCTCGGTTATACGCCACAGACATTCGAATCTGATCGTAGCGGCCGGTAAGAAAAGCTCCAAAGCTGCAAGCAAAAGCCACCTTGCCCGACATTGCCAAACCCGCTGCCGTACCAATCATGTTGGCCTCAGCAATTCCCATCTGAAAAAATCGTTCCGGAAACTTTTTTGCAAAATGCTCACTCTTGGTGCTCTTGCTGAGATCGGCATCCAAAACCACTACTCGCGAATCTTGTTCGCCCAGCATTACGATCTCTTCTCCAAAACTATCGCGTGTCGCTTTCATGCTTCGAGCTCCTTGAGGGCTTGGGCCAGTTGTTCATTCGACGGCGCCTTGCCATGCCAATCAATCACGCCCTCCATAAATGAAACGCCCTTACCTTTCACCGTGTGAGCTAAAATAAAAGTAGGGCGTGAAGAATCTGATTTTCGAAGCGCAGTTTCGAGCGCTTGAACGTCGTGACCATCGACCTCTAAAACATTCCAATTGAAGGCTCTCCATTTATCGAGAATGGGCTCGAGGCTCATCACGTCTTGAGTTCGTCCATCGATTTGCCCACCGTTATAATCTAAAATCACAGTGAGATTATTTAACTTAAATTTTGGCGCACTCATCGCGCATTCCCAAATCTGACCCTCTTGCACTTCACCATCACCCAAAATGCAGTAAGTGCGCGCCGCGCGGCCATCGAGTCGCTGCGCAAGCGCCA
The DNA here is from genome assembly GCA_044351695.1 of Bdellovibrionota bacterium. Taxonomy (GTDB): domain Bacteria; phylum Bdellovibrionota; class UBA2394; order UBA2394; family UBA2394; genus JBILFF01. Next base: position 3,137 of record JBILFF010000099.1, on the reverse strand, counting down.
TACCTTGAGCGATCGAGAGTCCTTGACCAAGAGATCCGGTGGCGGCTTCGACCGCTGGCAGGCGAACACTGTCGGGATGTCCTTGCAGAGGAGAACCCAACTTACGAAGACTCATGAGCCATTCTTTTGGAAAATACCCCAACTCTGCGAGCACCACATAGAGAGCCGGCACTCCATGCCCCTTCGACAAAACCACACGATCGCGATCAGCCCATGTGGGATTCTTGGGATCGCAGCGCACAATCTTTGAAAACAAAGTCATCAAGATCTCTAGACACGAAAAACTGCCCCCCGGATGCCCACTGCCGCCCGCGTGAATCATACGCAAAACACTGGCGCGAAGCCTTTTAGCCGTCGCTGTATCTATTGGAAATCTCGCTTCAAATTTACTGGCGTTTGCCGCTGATTGAGCATTCATAAGATTCCTGATACATAGCCGGTGTGGCAGAGATCTTTAAGCTTTTTTCGAGTGGGGAGCCCTCACCAACGACCCACACTTACGAGTCGGCAAATCGAATCTTGCCGATTATTCGTCGCTACACCGAAGAAGCCTATCAAGAGACCGAGACTCTGGCGGCTAAGCTGCCTAATTTTCAAAAGAATTCGGCTCAGTACCGGGCGATTGCTCAACAATACGACTACATTGTGGCTAAGTGGGTCGAGCGAGTGCATCGCGTGGGCGGGCTCGCCAAAGGTCTATGGCTCGTCGATTTTGATACCGGAAATGGTTATTTATGCTGGGTCTACCCTGAAGAGCGCGTGGAGCATTTTCACTCCTACGATTCAGGGTTTAAGTCGCGTATGAAGTGGACGGAAGCTCTTGGTGTGAGCAAGAAAAAGAGCCCCCCGAGCTCAAGCGAGCGGCCTCAACCCCCAGCCCCCACTCTTTAAATCGCCCATGCCGGGCGTCAAGTTTTGAAATTTGAGCAAATTCAAGCCCCCGGCGCAATTGAGAGGCTCGTCTTACACCCCGAATAACACAGACAACTTTTTTTTCGGGGCGCGGTCAAAAGCTTGCAAGTTCCTTCGCTTGTGGGAGTAAGAGACATTAGAGCGCTGGGCGTCTCGGCTGTGAGTTTTTTGGTGCTGTTCGTGAGCGAGCAGACTTGGGCTCTAGCCGCGCCGAATGATCCGCTGACGCAGTGGCACCACCCCAACATCGATTCTGCGGGTGCCTGGGCTCGGGAAACGAACTGTAACAAAGTATCAGCGATTTTTGATACCGGTGTGCGCTACACACACGCAGACCTGAGCGCAAATATGATTTCAAATAGTGGGCGCGACTATACGTTTGGTGCCTTTGGAACGACCAATCTTTCTGATGTGCAGGGGCACGGTACATTTGTTGCTGGATTTATGGGTGCTGTCGGAAACAACCATGCCGGCGTCACAGGACTCTGTTGGGGCGCCCAAATGAGGGCGATGAAGGTGCTCGCGGACAATGGATCTGGAAATTTTTCTTGGGCAGCCAGTGCGATTTATGCAGCCGCCGGTCTCGGAATCCAGGTTGCCAATCATTCTTATGGCGCGAATCTAGCGAGCAATCCTTTCGGAGGAAATCACTGGCCTCAAGTGATGATAGACGCTCTGGAGTTTGCGGGCATCGCCGGGGTCATCAATGTTTTTGCCGCAGGAAATAGTGGTTTCAATCTCGACAATTTGATCACTGCGGGTGGTACTTCATTCTCACGACAATGCGTCCGATCTTCTAGAGGACGATGTACAAAGACAGCAGCAGTTCGAATAACAAACCCCGACATCCCCCCCACTGTTCCAAGAAATACGATTCTTGTGGCCGCCTCACAAAGCGATCGTTCGCTGGCTTCGTTTTCAAACTACGGAGGGCGCACAGTTCATCTCTCGGCACCAGGACATAAGGTCGTATCTACGACGAACACTTCGAATACTTCTTATGGAACGATGAGCGGCACTTCATTTGCTGCCCCCATCGTAGCGGGAGCGATCACCTTGCTTTGGTCGAGAAACTCGAGCTGGCCCCCTGAGAAAGTGCTTCAGGAACTCTTCACTCGGCATGCTGCTCAACCGGTGGTCTCTGAGATCAGAAATGAGTGGACCATTGTCGGCTCTACTAGCTCAACTCAGCAAGTTTGTACGCGCTTCGGAACTCGAAATCGACGGACCGGTGAAACACCCTGTAAAAGATGGGCGACTCAGACCGTTCAAACACCTCAGTACGGCTACGCAGATGTCACCTACACCTCAATGCCTCAAGCGGGCACGACGATTTATGGCGAGCTTCGTTTAACCGATTTCCAGTAGAATCGAGTGGGGAGATCTCTCGATGAAAAACAAAGGAATCTGGTTAGGTGTTTTGAGTGCAGCGATCTTGAGTCTGGTCGCTCTCTTTTGGCATTTGAATCAGAAGCCTAACGAAACCACTTACTCAGCAGAAGGCAATCAAGCACAACCTGCCCACGAGATTCAGGAGGCATCGCAGAGCAAGCTTGCGGCAAGCGAAACGACATCTACTTCGAAGTCGTCGGAGCTTTTAGCGAAATCGCGCGAGAGGGATAGGGAGGACGCTGCAGAGAGGAGCCAAGAGAAAGGCCCAGACAAAAAAGAAAAGCCGATTCCCTATGCACGAATCCTCAATCTGATTCGCAAAGAGAAAGTGGTTAATCGCATTGAAACGGAGACCGACGAAAAAGGAGTTCGCAGCACGCTCACGGTGTATGCGAACGGTCCCACTCAAATGCGAACGCTTTTGCAGGAAGACTGGGTCGATGGACCAAACGGCCCTGAGCTCATTGGGTGGAATGCGATGGCAGCGGATTACATTTTAGTGAAGATCGCAGGCTCGCCTAGCTCTTCGGAGTTTGCAGGTAAGATCAATGACTTTAAAGCTAAGGTTTCGGCCACGCCCATTCCGGGTGTTTATAAAGTTCATTTTGATGGAACCGACCCCATCACTCTGCATGAGATCAAAGATAGTTTAAAGGCAGTTGCGGACGTGGGCTTCTCAGAGCCCGATTACATCATGGGCATCGAGTGAGGCGTGCGAGCGATGGAGTCTGACGAAGTATGACGAAAAAGCTGATCAAAAAAACGCGGTCGGAGAGATTCGAACTCCCCGCGTCGCTCTCGACCGTCCCCCGGACGGTCTTCGTTCGCTCGAG
>JBILFF010000019.1:0-23549 GCA_044351695.1 Bdellovibrionota bacterium | reverse complement strand
TAAAGTTAATACAAAGGTCTTTACGAAGATCGATTTCAGAGGAGCTATTCATGATTCAGAAAAGAAAGCGATTGTTCAAAAGCTTACTGGGAGTTGTTTGTTTGGGGGCCATCTTTTTGCCTTCATCTGCGCTTTTGGCTCAAGAGGCTTCTGAGTTTCAGAAGATCGAAAAGCTCAGCTCAATCAATCGAAGTCCCTTTGTTCAATTTGAGTACATGCTCGTCGATAAAATTGAATCCACCGGCAAGATCGCCGCTTCTTATCGTGACGGAGTGGTGCTTTCAAACAACGACACTGTTTACCTCGAAATTAAATCAGGATCAGTATCAGTGGGAGATCGATTTACGGTGTTTAAGCCGGTAGGGGCGGTAAAAGCTCCAGGCCAAATTTTTGGCAAAGTCGGAGAGAGACTTCATATTTTGGGATCTCTTCGAGTCACTAAAATTCTACCCGATCTCGTGGAAGGCATTCTTTATGATTTTAACGAGGATGCTCAAGTGGGGGATCTCGTCGTTCCTCTCATTCAAACGCAAGTGGAGCTGAAGCCCCAAGACGCGGCAGTGAAAATCGAAGGTCGAGTTTTGGCTCCCGCCGGTCGAAATCATTTGGCGGGAAGTTTTGAGATGGTCTTCATCGACAAAGGCTCATCTCATGGTCTTCGCGTAAACGATCGTCTCGAGATCGTTCGTAAAGGCGAAGGTGCCGATAAAAAAATGCGCATTCGATTGCCAGAGGTTCCAATAGCGAAACTCGTGGTGGTTCACACCAACGAAAAGTTCTCTACCGCCTATATTGAGTCGGCGATCGAGGCCTTTGAATCAGGCGCGAAGTTTAGAACAGCGATTCGAGAAGAAATTTATTTAGAGGATAAAAAAGCCTCTCAGATTTTGCCTCTGAAGGAATCTTCGATTCAGGTAGGCTCCTCGCCACGCTGAAGCCTCTAGGGAATGTGCCTGATCGAAGGTGATTGAAACCGAAAGAAACGAGACTTAATCTGCCGATGGCCGATAAAAGGCAGCCCAGTCCTCAGGAACCGAAAGCGCCGTCGCACCGGCTTGGATCAGGTCCTGGCTTCCCTCAAAATTCAGATCCCCCATTGGGGGACGAAGTACAAAAATATCGCGGCCCAAATCTAAAGCTCTTTTGGCCGTAATCATCGAACCACTCTTTTGATGGGCTTGAGCCAAAAACAAAGCATGTCCCAAGCCTGCAATTAATCGATTTCGCTCCGGAAAAAAACGTGCATGGGGCTCCGTTTTGGGTGGATATTCAGAAATCCAAGCACCACCCGTTCTTAAAACATCTTCAAACAATTTCTCGTGGGCTTTTGGGTAGAGATGATGAAAGCCCGAACCCATTACCACCCACGTCTTTCCTCCAAAATCTACTGCCGCTCGGTGCGCCTCCGCATCAATACCAAAAGCCCCACCACTCACAATTCGAAAATCGGCATCGACCCACAAGCGAACACATTGTCGAGTCACTCGAAGACTGTAAGAAACCGGCTTTCGAGAACCCACCACCGAAAATCGAAGACCCTCCAAATTAAAGTCTCCACGAACAAAAAGACCCAGAGGCGGCGGATCCAGTGCCAGCAATTCAAAAGGATACTGTTCAGATCCAAAGCCTACAAACTGAACTCCCTCCTCCAATCGAAGCGGAGCCGAATAAGGGGAGTTCGATAAAATTCTAAGCATTTTTTGAGAAGCATTTAAGCTATGAAAATCTTCTCGCCGAAACTGCGCCCACTGCTTTTGAAACCAAGCACGGCCGTAGGCTGCCGTGGCGCGAACTCGAGATTCGAAATCCGATGCCTGAGCTTCGATCGGAGGATTCGAATCCTTTCTCACTGAACCGCTTTCTCCCCTAAAAGACTCGCTGTGATATCCGAGAAGTTCTGCAAAGGCTGCAAGCCCGAAAGCCTCACCCCATTAAAAAAGTAAGTGGGTGTTCCGGGGACTCCGAATTTTTCGCCTTCTGCAAACTCATCTTCGACTTGCTTGAGAAGCTCGGGATCTTTGCGATCTCGATTAAATTGAGCGGCATTTAGGTCCTGCTTTTTTACAAACTCTCGATAAAAAGATTCGTTGTGATCTCGTTCAATCTTGAAAGCTGCTTCGTAAAACTCCCAAAATTTGCCTTGGCGATGAGCAGCTAAGGCCGCCACCGCCAAGGGCTTGGACTCTCGCTCTCTGACCCTGGAGGGAAAATTTTTAAATACTCGTCTGATCTTACCCGGATATTGCGTGATCCACTCTTGTATCGTCTTTTGCATTCCACGACTGAAGGGACAAAGAAAATCCCCGTACTCCACAAACAGAATGGGGGCATCTCCCGGGCCCCAGGAGGGTGACTTTCCAACAGGCACACTCACTCTCGGCTCTCCTAATCGTTTTTCAACCGAATCCGGCGCTTCAGCCTGACGCTTCTTGATGATTCGCTCGAGGATGTCAGAAATCTGAGCCTCTCCGTTTTCCTCAAAGTATTGATCTAGAATTTCGTAAACAATCTCAGGATCAGGCTGATCCGTGTCCGACTGACAAGCCGTTAAAATCAAAAGAGGTGCTAAAACTTTATATCGAAGCAAGGGGCTCGCAAAAAACTCTCGCATAGGCATGAGCCAAACAGATCATGCAAGATTGTCAACGATTCAAAAGAATCGCTTCCTTTAGCGAGTTTTTTGTTTTTGACATCTCGCAATCATCGCATTGGCCGCGGCCTGGACCTCAGGATCGTCTGAGTCCATTCGCAAGGCCGTTTCGCAGGCCTCCTGAACATTTCCGGACCTCTCCAATTCATGAAGAAGATGGGCCTGCGCCACTGCCTGATACTGAGGATTATCTTCGCGCTCTGCCCAGGGTCTCGCGTATTCCAGCGATTTCTTTGCGTCCCCTTGAATCGAATAATAAATCGATAAATTTCGGTAGTTGCCCGCAACCATCGGAGCGTTTTTCACCCCTTCAAGCGAAGCCTTGTAGGCTTCTTGAGTGTTTCCGCGCTCAAGAAGTGACTCGGCCAAAACGACATAAGCCACTCCGTTCTTGGGATTCTTTGCAATCTGCTTTCGAAGATCGGCAATTCCTTGAGCTGGATCGCCTTGTACCTCTCCAAAGGCCACAAGCTTTCGAAGCGCACTCTCGGACCCTGGATTCTTTTCCAAAACCTCATTCAACTCTTCGCGCGCCTCGTCCATGTTTCCTCGTACCGCCAGGGTTCGAGCCAGAGTCTCTCGAGCAAAAAGATTATCCGGGTCTAACTCAAGCAGTTGGCGCACCGTCGCTTCGGCCTCTTCATAGTTATCGAGCGCTAAATGATAATCGCCGAGCAAAGCGATGTACTCGGGAACGTTGGGATAGCGCTTGAGCAAATCATCTAAGCGCGCCTTCATCTGACCCAAATCGCCCGACTCAAACAGAGTCTTCATATTTTGAGTCTCATTTTCAATCACTGCACGCGCTTTAAGATCTCGTCCAAAACGATCTTTAGCACTGCCACTCTTGCTCCAAATCGAAGTGAACAAGCCCTCTTTTTCGTTCTTCTTGGAACTCGATGCCGTCTTCAACTCTGAGCTCGACTCAGAGCGCGTCTTTACTCGCGAGCTCGCCGTCTCTTCGTCACGACTGGATGACGAGAGGAGTTTGATGATTAACCAAAGACTTCCAATCGAAAGCCCCCCTAGAACCAAATAAAATGAAAGCTTGTTTGACCCCATGGCCCGCTTCAGTAGCACAAAGTCTGCGGCCTGAATAGAAGACCTAAGTCCCTGAAGTTATTTTACTTTTTGCCGGACTTATACCAGTCCACAAGGCGATCTGTAGTTTTTTCCCAAAAAGTCTTAGTCTCGGGCCGGGCCCAAGGCTGACCGGGTTTTGAATGCAACCACTGAAGGTAATTCTTCATATCTCGATAGTACTGATTAAGCTCGGTGAGTCTCATATCTCGCAAGATGCCTGCGGGCTCGAGTTTAATGAGCTCTGCGCGCAAAGTGTAGGCTTCATTGAGTGCTTTCACCTGCTCGGTGAGCGGCTTGGTTTTAAATCCACCCGTGGCCGGGATTCCCATCTTCTCTAAACGAAAATCCAAATCAAAAGAACTCGCCCGACCTGGTTGAAGTGGAGCCACACTACTCGCTCCGGTCAGCGTTTGATGCCGAAGCGCCATAAAATCATTCACCACATGACTCAAAAGTCTCTCTGAAACCTGCACTCCTTGGGGGCCTACCGCTCTTTGAATGTCTAAGAAGTCTCGAATCGCAATCGGAGCTAAAACGTCCACCTCAGAGTCCGCAAACTTAAAGCGAATCATTTGAGATTTGGGATCAATAATCGTCTCGATGCCGTTTCGATCAATCAAATGAATTCGACCGCGATGATCACCCGAAGGCACCACATAGCGAACCTCTCCCTCTGCGGCGGGAGGGAGTTTGATCACATACTCAGTTCCCTTTTCGGGATCCACGGACGGAGCGCGCCGCGTATCGACTCGATTGCTCGAGGCTGCATCTCCCACAGACTTTGGTGTCGTCAAAACGATCTGACTTGGAGGACCGTCTTCGGCACGAGGACCCTCCACAATTCTTTGTTGATTCGCCACTTCATCCACAGGCACCAGATCTCGGCGAGCGGCATCGGGTTTGACCCAAAGACTATAACTTTCAGAACCATCGGGGTAAGTCGCTCGCTGAGTTCCGCCGATGTTTTCCATCTTCACCCAGCCTTCGACTGTTTTTCCGAGGCGGCGATATTTTATACGATAATACTGAACCGAGTAGTCAGCATCACTCCAACCCGGACCTCGAATTCGATCAAGATTAAAATATCCCGCCACACCCTCATGCACTTTCGCGCCTGGTGCCAGTTGCGGAGGCTTTTCGGGAGCGGAGAGTCCGCGCACTCGAATCCCCAGCTGTGCGAGAGGAACTTGCGCCTCCGCGATCGTCTCGTAAACGACCTCTCGGCCATTTTGAATCACACTCACCTCGCCCTCGTGAAGATCTGATCGCCCACGAATGCGAACACGAGCTGTAGGCGTCTCAAAAAGGATATCTCGCGAGCCCAACTCAATACCGGATTTCACATTCGCCGGTGAGAATTCAAAACGCGTCTGAAGACTCGGCACATCTAAAAGCTCGGTACCCCTTGCACTCTCGGGCTTCCAACTAAAGACATAAGCGCGACCATCCTCGCCTTTGAGCTGCTGCCCCTCCGCATCTAAATGCTGATGAAGCCGGCGACCTGAGGCGGTGGGCTGATTGACCACCAGAGATGGAGAGCTGAGTGCTCCCGCTTCGGGGAGAGGTATGGATTTAAGTTCTATCCCCAAATCTTTGAGCGCCACCTCTAAATTTTTGGCTTCACTACGAATCTCATACAGGCTCTCTTTGCCCTGTCTTCGAATAAGAACTTGGCCTCTCTCGGGACGAATCCATACTTCTTCATACTTACCGTCGACGACTCGCTCGAGTCGCACCTCTCCCTCAAGATTCATACGAGCCTGCCAAGCTCGCGGATCTTTTTGAAGATCATCGTATTCTAGTCGAAGTCGAGGACCATGAACATCCAATCGCTCTCGCCCCAAAGGGGATGTCCACTTGTGCGCCACAGGTGTTTGCTGAGCCGAGAGAAGTTCATTGCCCGATCCGTCCTCAAATCGTACACGGGCGAATCCGTCACGCTGAATGCCTTCGCGAGAGGCCTCGCGCGCCGAGACCTTTACTGTCTCGCCGCTTGGAAGAGCAAAAAAGCTACCCTCATCGAGAGTTCGTGCTCGATTTAAAAAGCGAGTAAAGGCTTCGAGATTGGGCCAGAGATTCATGAGATCGCTGCCGTAGAGACTCGCATCGATGGGTCGTCCTGCGTCGGCATCGGCGAGCCTTCGAGAGACGATTTGCGTAAACAAATCCCCCTCACGTGAGCCGCCTTGAGTAAACATTTTAAAAAGAGCTTGCGTCATCGGATCATCGGCCATGCTTTGAAGTCGCTCGATCTCTGCTCGACGCTCTGATTCGGAAAGCTTGCTCCAGTCTCTTCGACCTTCACCGTATTTTTGCTGCATCTCTTGCATCCATTTTTGGACACCGCGCTCTTCAAAAAACTTTGAGACATCAAATTGGCCGTTCACCCCTCGGTACTGATTAAAATAATCCTGCCATCTTCGATGAGAAATCGCCCACATCTCAGCCTCGGCCAAGCCACGCTCAAAGACTTTGTTAAACTTATCACGAATGACTTGAAGATCTGCATCACCGAGACCCCCTTTTCGTCCGCGAAGAGCTTGAACCACATCATCAGCAGCCACTCGCAGATCACCGGTCATACTGTTGGCCACCTCTCGGAGACGACTTCCATCGAGCACCTGATCACGAAATGCCAGCAATCGATTGCTCGCCACCTCTCTCGCCCGAGCGATCGCCTCTTCAGGCTTGAGAAGATTTCCATTTTTATCTCGGGGCGCCGCTTTGAGCGATGACTGAAAGCCTTCTATGTATTTCGACCTCACGGCGGCAACCAACTGCTCGTCCGTAATCTCTCGATTGGGCGAGCCTAAACTCTGCCAAGAGTTCGCTCGCTCAAAGTGCCCTGCGCGCAGAGCTCGAGTCGCTTGCCAGTCGGCAAACTTTGGACCATAGCGCATGAAGCCCACAATTAACAGATGGCTCACAAAATTAGCCTGCGAATTTTGATGCTTCATGTAGAGATCAAAAGCTTCTTGAGTCTCGGGCCGACCCTCAACAATTTTAGGATAACCGCTCTCGTCAAAGGCCACTCGCTCATATAAATAATCCTCACCCCAAAGATCCCACCGATTGCCCCAGATGTAAGTGGACTCCATACCTGACTGCGCAGACGTTCGAAGAATGTAAAATTGCAATGGATCGCTAATGAGATTCTTGTTGGCATAGGCCGCAAATCTCCAGCGTCCGCCCTTCGACGCTAGTTTATGCAAAAGAACGTGAGTGAGCATGAAGGTGGGAATGACTCCGAGACCCATTCCCGCTTGGCGAGCAGCCTCTCCCCAATAACCTTCATCATCCGGTCCCGAAAAAGGGTAAGCTGCTAGAGGCATCGCCACCGTGAGCGGCAAAGTGTTCCAAGCCATGACTTTGCTGATATCCCAAGTGTTTCGGCCCCACTGACGGGGCGTGACTCGCCAATCAAATCCATCGGTCGCGAGCGATCGTCCCCGACGACCCATTTCTGAAATGGCTTGCTGGACACTGCCCTGGGTGACATCCATGGGCTTGGCAAAAATATATCTTTCTTTCGTGTAGGTGGCGGGGTCTTTGAGCTTTCTCAGATAGTCCGCTAACTTCGACATTCGCCCGCGACCTGCGGCGGCAGCTACTTCTTCAGCAGTCGCTAAAGTCATTGCCCCTGGCGCGTTTCGAGCGGCCAAAACGCTGCTCTCTCCCGCCGCACTCACTCCTTCTCGAAGAACGGATTCTGTGAGCTCCGCTCGAGCGACGGCACGACCTGTCGTTCCGGCGGCTACTGCTGCGGCTGATCGCCCTGCCACTTGAACGGGCTTGAGCGCTTTGAGGGCCGGAAACAATAACGAACCTGCATTCACTGCATGTTGCGCGATAAAGTAAGCATTGTCCGAAGACTCGATGTACTCGTCCTTCCAGCCCGAATACCGACCCACAAAACTAAATTCGCCTGCGGCTTGAGCTCTCGCAGCCTCTAAATTTCGGAGCTTAATGAATCGATAAAATTGCTCATCGGTCATGGTGTCTGCTCGAGCGAGCACGGCTGGTGTTTCAAGCAACCAATAGCCCGTCTCTACGACCGCATGAAAGGCCCCGCCAAAAAACATAGCCATCACATCTCCAGTGCCTTGAACAAACCGAAGCGCAAAATTTGTATTAGCTCTCTCCATCTGACGAAGTTGCTCCTTTGCCATTTGAGCCTGCATCAGACTTTGCTCATAACTCATGGTCTCCATGCCCTTGAGAATCCCGTCCATCGGCAGCTCAAGTGCCTGCTGCATTCGGAGCAAATCACGCGAAGCTTCAAGCAAAGCTTCAGATTGTTGAGCCGCTTTGGCCGTCAGCGTAAAGAGTCCCGAATACAAAGCATTCATTTGAAGAGCTTCGGTGAGTCCCTGACCTAAATCGCGAGCGGCTTGAAGACGCTTTCGCGAAGACTCCTCTTCAGCAATCGGAAGCGCTTTTCGAATCACTTCTCGAATCACATTCAAAGCTGACACAAAGTCACCCGAAGATTCTTGTACCTTCTTTTCGAGTTCTAAAATCCCAGTCGCTCGCGCGATCTCTAAAAGCTCCTCCGTTTTTAGATCTCCTCGATCGGCTCGAGTAATGACATTCGAATCGATGCGCTTTTCATCGACCAGATTTCCTTGGGCGTTTCGCTCCGAGAGATCGCTGAGCGTCCACCGCACGATGGCAAATAAATCCTCTTCAGAAATTCTAAGAGAGCTCTTTTGCTCTTCGAGCTCATCTAAAACTAAAACTCGAAGAGCACGATCTCGATCTAAATCGCCCGAGCTCGAAAGCAAAACCGCGTGACGCCGCTTCTCTTCTTGAGACCCCTGTGAAGTACGATCAAATTGACGGCGCAAGAGGCGCTCTGCTTCCTCGACGCTCAGGAGGCTCGGGGTGCTCGAATCATTTAAAATCTTAAGATCCTCAGAAATCTTCATGGCATTCATTCGAATGCGGGTCACATCCCCCTCGCCCACTCGAGTGCCAAGCGCAGGATGATATCGCCCCCCCTTTCTCAGCTCCCCGAGAAACTCTTCAAAATACGTGCCATACAGCATGGGTGATCGAAGCAGAGTCTCAGCTCCTGAATACTCGGCTGATCCGTCGATGAACTGACCTGAACTACTCCGCAAACTTTCGAGCATTTCTTTTTGAGCAAAATGCCGCAGATCTTCCATCTTCGCATCTGGATTCGGAGAAGTGAGAAGCCGAGAGCGGTACGGCGGATCATAAGAGGCTTGTTCCTTAAACCAGGGCTTTGAAAACTCATCGAGTCGAGTCAGCAGCCAACGCGAAAGCTCGATCTTTCTTTGATCGGCCTCTAAACGATTTTCATCTCCAAAAGAAAACGCCATTCTTCCTAAGAGAGTTTGAACTTCCCGCGATAAGACTTGTTGCTGAGGCTCTTCTCCCTCCTTTGGCTGAAGAACCGAAAGTGCTTCAAACGGATTCTTTTTCTCAAACAAACTTAACCAATTCTCAAGCTTCAAATCTTTCTGAATGGGCCTTGAAACAGATCGAATCTCCTGAAGATCGATAGCCTTCACGTGTGTGAAATACTTTTTTATTACTTCTTGAGCGACTTGAAGTTTTGATTCTTTAAGAGGTCCCACGCTCTCCTTGAGCCGCCCCTGATCGTCGTAAACTCCACCTTCAAACAGATCAAGCAACACAAGATCTTCATTCAGAGTGTCTTGCATAGTTCTTCGCATTGACCAAAAAATCTCAGCGAACAAGGCTCGGTCGGTTTCTGCCATTTTCAATAAACCGACCTCGTCTGCGCTCTTTGAAATCAAAGCCCCCAAGGATCTAAACAAGCGTCCCGGATCAAAAGCTCCTCTTCCGTAAGCCTCGAGTGCCGATGGAGGGAACTCTTTAGGCATCGCACTCACTAAAGCGGGATCGACTTGCGTCAGCGCCTCAATGAGTGAACGCCATCGTGTCGAAACAATTTCTTTGGCAGGCTTTTCATCCAACAAACCCCCCTTAGAATTCTCAAACCTTTGCTCCTCCGCAAAACTAAAACTTGGAAATGCCCGTCTAAAGTGAAGCTCTCGAAGACTCGCATTCTTCGCGTAGTCTTGATCAAAAGGAATAGCGGCTAGCGCTTGGGTCTCATTGCTCAAGAGTCGACCCCATGAGTCCACGCCCATTCCCACCTTCTGCTCTTTAAGCGAAAAGAGCTTCGCTTGAAAACTCGGCCAAATCTCTTGCCCGTTCTCTAAACGCCGCGGGCCTGAAAAATACTGAAAGGCCGCCTCGACTCTTGGATCTTTGAGAACCGATAGATTTTTGAAATTTTTCTGCAGCTCTTTAAAGGCTTCTGTCGGACCCAAAACTCTGCGCTCTGATCGTAAAAATCCCGATCGAATCAAGCTCTCACGCTTGATTCTCTCATCCGCGGGTTCCTGCTCTGAGCCCGCCAAGAAAAACTTTTTCTCAACCGCAGAATCATTAAACTTTCGAATCGACTCGACGTAAGAAGAAAACTCCTTCCAAAAAAGCTCTAAATCTTTATCCGAGAGATCCTTGAGACTCTCAAAAAGTCCATCCATCACGGCCTTGGTTTCGGCAGAGGAGTCCTCAAAAGCTAAAGCCAAATGGGATAACCGCTCTCTCAGAATCTCGTTTCTTTGAACTCGAAGTGTCGCCTCCGTCTTTCGACCTTGATCAAGAGCTTCGACCCCCATCGCAAAAGATACCGGTGCGGGCGATCCCTCACCCGCCATCAGTTCTTTCATAAAAGCAGGCGCGACGATTTGACCTAAGATATCGGTCCAGGCCATTTTGTTTTCTTCTTCTTCGGCTCTAAACAAATGGTTGGAGGCCGACACAAATCGCCGAAGCTGGCCGAGCTGTGCACGAATTGCTCGTCGATTGGCTGCATCATTTTTATAATAAGACCAGAGTCCCACTGGTTCTAAAATTTTCTGAGCATCCTCTTCAGAGACCCGATTACCGCCCAAGCTCAAAAGCTCATGACTCGCAACACTCAGGGCCGTGTAGGTTTTAGGATGCAAATTGACCTGCTCTAAAATTTGAAGAATTTGATAGCGTGTCAGAACTCCCGGATCGTTCAGAGACTGATACACCGCCTCACCACCTTCAAAGAAATGCGCGGCCATTTCTTGCAAAACATTGCGCTGTACCTCCCAGGCTTCAAGATTCAAAATACGTACCGCTTCTTCTTCAGCCTTTTTATTCACTTTCAGATTCTGACGTCCCCATTCACTTAATCGCCTAGGGTCATCGGAGAGAACCCCCACAAACCGAAGAAGACGTTTGACATAGCCATTTTCGTCTCCCTTGATTTGCATTTTTTCTGGATCCGGGTCGGACTTAGGAAGATTAAACCAAGTTTGCATATCGAGCTCGGGACGCTGTCTCAGCCAAGATCGATTCCAGGTCTGAAATATATTTCGCATCACGGCATCATGAGAGATAAAGCGCGACTCCTTATAGGTGAGTCCCAAGACTCCCCAGTTTGAAAGCATCGTCTTACCCACACCCACCATCTCTTCTTCATACAACTGAGTCGTGTCTTCACTGGTTTTTTGATCGCGAGCTCGAGGACTTTGTGTGTAGCCAATCGTTTTCAGATAACGATGGGCGGCATCGCGATACTGTGCTGCCATTTGAGAGCGATCGGCCTGAGTAATCTTTAGTTCACGCTCGGATTCAAGGTAGCGCTCCTCAATCCATCGATAGAGACCTTGCAATCTCTCGACAGGCATTTTCTTATCGGCATCGACCGAAGCCTCACGCAGAGCGCTGCTCGCTTTCGCAAAAGCAGCGAGATCGAATTTCTCCACCACATCCACCGGGCGATAGCCGACCGTCGATTCCATCCCTCCACCAAAATCGGAGGGAACTGTGATTTCTTCCCACTGAAGACGCGTCCCCCGACGCTCCCCACTTGCGATGGACTGCAACAAATACTTCAAACTCTGATAACCATCAGCGCTCGACTTTGAATTCGACTTTGCGCCTGACTTCGATGCCTCTGACGGAGGACGTTTAGCTTCAATCATCTGCAAGAGCTCTTCAGCAATCGCACGACTCTCCATCTGCGCCCGCTCGGGGTTGGCTTGTTCTCTAAAGCCCAAAGACTGCATCTGATAGAGCAAACCTCCCCAAAGTTCGATGAACCGATCATAATCAAAATTGTCTTCAAGAATTCGTTTCGACAAATCTTGAGAAGCGAAATTTAAAAACTTTTCTCGCTCAGCTCCTCGCAACGCCTTGGCTGGAGCTTCAAATTGATGGGGTCCCTGAGACGCTAAGTGCTTTAAAAGATCAGGACCCAAAAGATCCAAGACTCCCGAAAGTTCTGCGCGAATCACTTTTTGAAGATGTGCGAGACGCTCTCCCCCCTCTTGATCACTCAGTCTTTGACTCTGAGCAATCCGCACTTCGATCTCCGCCGCATCCGCCAGCAATTGGTCCAAATGCTCTTCCCAGCGCTGTACTTCGGGGTCTAAAGCTCTTCCCTCATTGTCTCGCGCGATTTCTTTTTGATCTCTCCACGGCACATCAATCCCCTTTGAACGCAAGTGCCGAACCATCTCCAGCCTTCGCGCCTCAATCCATCTCGCACCCATCGGCGTATGAAAACGAATGCCCGAGCGATCTTCGCGCGCCCAGCCCCCGGACGAAAAACGAGCGGCAAAGCGCTGATCCTCGCGAAGACTCATCACTAAATCTCGTCGCTCTTTTTCGGTCGCTCTTAAAAATTCAGCCACTCCCCGAACCTCTTCGGGCCGCCCCGCAATATAATCGATGGGATTTTGATCATAGAGGCGCTTAAAGAGCGCATACTCGGTGATCAGATTTCGGAGTGCCGAAAACTGAACAGCAGCCACAGGGCTTTGCGCATTAAAGTTTAAAACAAAGTCGAGCAAAGTCGTGGAACTCGCATGGATGGGTTTATCCCAAGCGAATCGTTCTTTACCATCGACCTTTTCTGTTAAGTGCGCCAACTGCTCGAGCTGAAAATGATCCCAGTCTTCAAAGCTTGTTTGAAGAACCTGAAGCATCACAAAGTCCTGATTACGCTCTAGCGCTGAGTAATCACTCTCTCGCCGATTTAAGAGCTCCAGTCTCGACTCTAGATCTTGCTTTTCTTGAACGAGATTCTCTAGCTCTAAAGCAGACGTCTGAGCTCGCTCAGATTCAGACATTTGATTGATTGCCTGAAGTTTACGAGCGATCTCAGACTTCTCCTTTTGGATATTTGCTTTTTCTTTTTGAGAAAGCTCTCGACCCTTCTTCAGCTGAGTCTCAACGGCTTCTGAAAGTCGTCGCCTCAGCTCAAGCACGAGGGATCGTCTTCGAGCGTCCCACTGAACAAAAAGTCGCTGTGCGTCCTCAAAAAAATTCTCCGAATTGATCCATCGATAGTCCGGCACCGGAAAAATACCTGGCGTCGGCACACCTACTCGAGGAATTCTAAGCTCTGAATTCTGCTCGTTGACGATACCGAGTTGGTACTGAAACAAGCTGATCTCTTCGGCCTCCGCTCGATCATAGAGTAGTTTTGTTCGCTCAAAATTCTGACCTAAGCCCAAGTACTCAAAGGGCAGCCCCGGAAAGCGCTCCTCCTTTGCCAGCACAACAGCTTCTAGATCTGGCGCGCGCTCCAAGAAATCCTTTGAGCTCTCAAAACGAATCTGTGGTGCCTTCAAAAAGGCCTTACTCCAAAGCGAGTCGAAGCGCCGAACACGCCGAGTGAGCTGCTCCAAATCTTTTAAACTCCATCGCTCACCTTGTTGCGATATTGATTGCGAGCTTTGGGATTTCTTGAGCTCCATTTTCGGAATCCATGAGCGCAAGTAATGAAGATGCAAAAGCTCCTCTTTAGAGTACTCAAGCAAAAATCGATTAGCCTCTTCAAGCTGATTTTGGGTGGCTGCGAGCTGAGGATTAGCCAGCTCTGCTGCCAACATGAATCGAATGCGGTCCTCTTTTTGACGATAGCTTTTCAGACTCTCTGTGTTGAGCAACTGCCGTCGCTGATACTCAACCTGCGGCAAGGCCTGAAGCTCATAGGCCACCAAATCCAAGGTCTCCTCCGGCTTTCGGATCTCAAGAGCTATGGCTTTGGCCTGCGCCATTTCAAGATCAGTCGCCCCTGTGTAGTGACGCATTCGATCATGCTGAGCGCGCGCCTCAGGATTGTTTTCGAGCTCTCTGAGCAAACGATCTTGAAGTCGACGCTGACTGAGTTTAGATAAAGCCGCTCCGAGCACTGTGGGAGAAATCGCTCCCAAGTTTTGAGATTCAAAAAACTCTTCGCGCAGAGATTGAGCGGTGCGATCGGCACGCCAGGTAAAGGTGTCGGGCTCTAAACTGGGCTGATCTAAAAAAACTAAGTCCAAAGCTTCAGATTTACGCTGCGAAAGACGCACAGCCCCTCGCCCCAAAGCTGCAACACCTTGGGGAGATGAAGCCATAGGCTCAAACCCAGTAATCATTCCTCGCTCGTCTTGAAGTAAATTGATTTGCCCTAAGCCACTCTTGATAAAATAACTATCTTCAAGCACCACATGAGCGGCCCAGGCACGAGCGAGATCACGATACTCTTCGTAAGCGTATCTCCCCCCTCGACCACGCGCAAAGCCCCTCTGGTCTCGGTCGGGTAGCCCAAGCGTTTTTTCTTTGTAGCTTAGCTTTTCTTGATCGTTTTGAAGACCTGCAAGAGCATGCTCGGCCATTACGATATCGTTAAAAACGGTCTCAATTCTTAAAATAAATCGCTCGGGATCTTTAAAACCCTCTTCCAGCAAGAAAGCTCGCAGATTTTCTTTCGACAAATCTTGCTGTGGAGCGAAAGCCGTAATCAAACTGGGATCATCACTTGTTTTAAATTGAGGGATTCGCTGAGGGTCGTTTTGAAGATCGGGAGAACTCCAACGCTCATAGTACGAAAGCAAATTCATCGTCGCCGTGAGATAACGAGACGTCAGATTCTCGGGAGAATCCGATAGGCTCATCACCGCCGCTTTCTCTCGAATGATCGGAAGAAGTTCATCATAAACTCCCCAGTAAGCGTTGGTTGCCTCTTCACTCAGATGGGCGTCTCTGGCTTCTTGATAGTATCGAAATAAAATCTCGGCGCGATTGTTGATGGCTCCCAGCACCGAAGCTTGTGCCAAAACTTGTTCCATTTCGAGCATCTCAGCACTGAGGGCTCGAGTTTGATTTTGAGCAGCGGGCGGCTCTCGCAGAAGAAGGGTCATGGGCTCCGCTTTCGCGGAATTCGGAACCGATTTATTTTGCGCCGAATCTATTTGCTCATCAGGTGGAAGTAAAAAGGGAGGTCCTTGCCACTCAGCCGCGCCCTTAAAAATTTGATCGAGATCATCTTCGTCGCCTTCACAAAAAAGATCTTGGGCATGAAGAGACGACGAGAACGCTAGACCTAAAGCCAGTCCGAGCAGCCCAAAGCGCTTGAAGCGATTTAGTTCACCGAATGTAAAAAAAGCACGCACTCCTCAAAAGTCCTCACTCAAATCACCAAAAAAATCGATTTCTTGCCAACTCTGATGAACTGCAATCCCAATGCCAGTAGACAGCGCTCTAATCTATTGATTTCATCCAGTTTTTTTTATTGTTGGGGCGCTTGTGGCTGTGTTTGCGGTGCCGATGCGGGGAAGTGAGGCCGCAAATTGGCCGAGTCCGTGGGCAGACGAACTGGACGCCCATCCGGATGCTTCAGGTAAAAAGAGTACTTATGACCAGCCTGCTGGTACTGAATCTCATAGTAAAAGGTCTCTAAGACCTCTCCACGATCACCATACAAATCAAATTTGAGGGCTCCCTGCGGAAACACTTGTGTTGCTCCCTGATGCGAGACGACCATGCGTCTCTGAGCGGCTGGAGCAACTGTGGAGATCATGTTCAAAGGGTCCTGAATCAATCCATCGACATTTTGTCGAATGCGCTGAGCATCCTCTTGGCCTTGAAATCGAAATCGCGCCAAGAAATCGATGGCCGAATCTGAAATCTCATGTGTGCGACAGTACACACATTCACCCACCATTTGTCTCACGCTCGCTCGAGCCTCTTGCATATTGGGCAGAGCTGCCGGCTCAGGAATCGAATCTCTTTGGGGAGTGGCCGCTGCACCCGAGTTGCCAGACCCAGCCTCTCCCTCTACCTTGGGATCGCTTTTGCTCGGAGGTAACTCATTCGAAAAACTTTCGATAATCTGGTCGGGCTGATTGGGGTCGATCAAATCAAAAGAGCCTGGACTTGTTTTTGAGGGCAAAAGCTGGAGTCGGCCCAAAGAGGTCTTAGAATCTGACTTAAACAACTCATACTCGAGCCCAACGATTTGATTATCGACGATCAACTCTTTGATGGTGGCTTTTCCATCCTCAAACTCACCGCGCGTCGGTGACCTGAAAAGCAATTCATAAAGCACCGGGGTTTCAATCAGCATTCTAAAATTATCTTTTACATTCTTGGCACCCAACTCCGGTCGGTAGCGAAAACTCGAGACAAGCTTCAGCACATTATCGCTTGCTTCAATCTTTACTCGCTCTCCAGAAGCCACTCGCTTTTGAAGTTTCTTAAACTCACGCCCACCAATATCTTGCAGTACCTCTGGGCTTAGCGCTCTAAAGGGGACGACGGCATCCATCCGGTTTAAGAATGGACGATCAAAACCATGCTGAGCGATCAAAGCTTCTCGCTCAAGCCGCTGTACAAAAGCCGGACTCGTAATGATTTCGGGATTGTTAGGATTCTGTTGAAGAGCTTCTTCGATCATCTCCATTCCAGCGTTGGAGGTCGCAACGAAAATAATATTATTTGTGGGGATTCTTACGCCGCGAGCATCGTTGATGTAGCCATGTCTTAAGGCCGTAAATAAAACTTTTCTCACATCGGGATGCATTTTTTCGATCTCATCTAAAACAACAACACCCCTTTTGATTTTGAGAAGACGATTCGTTAGCTGTCCGCCCTCATCACTGCCCATGTAGCCCGGGGGAGATCCAATCATTCGAGAAACCGAGTGCTTCTCTTGATACTCCTCGCCGTTGATCGTGATCACTGAGTCAGAACCCTCTCCAAAAATGAACTCCGAAATGAGCTCAGCCAGATACGTCTTTCCAACCGTCGAGGGGCCCACGAAAAGCGCGTTGTACAAGGGTCGCGAAGCATCTCGACCTCGAAGCGCCAAAGTCTTCACCATCTTCACAGCTACTTTCACCGCCTCGGGCTGCCCCTTAAGTCTCTCAGAAAACCAAGCCTCAGCGTTTCCACTTCTAAGTCGATCCCAGTACGCTTGATCTGAAGTCATTTCTTCAAAACGAGCCTGAGCAGCGTCTCGATTCGCCTTCCACGCCTCATTCACATCATCCTCGGTTAGGATAGGAGCTGATTTTCGGTAAATCTCGGCCAGAGGGCGAAGCTCATTCGTCTCAGCGTCCAGCTTTTTCTCTTCGGCTCGTAAGCTTGTCAGCTTCATGGCTTGAGCTCGACCGAGTTCTCCGTTCACTCGCAGGCTCTCGATCGCTGCTATTTCGCTCCTCAGTTTGGCCAACTCTCCTTCAATCGTCGAAAGCCTTCGATCAGCGTTACGCGCTTTTTCACCCTCCGCTCGAGAGCTCTGAGTGAGTGGACTCAGCTCACTTCTCGATCGTTTCAAAATGGCTGCTCGATCAAGAAGCTCGATCACCGAAAGCGGACGAGTCGACTGATCGGCGAGCTCTACTGCTCGAATCACGGCCGATTGATCAACCGAAAGGCCCCACTCCTTTTCTTTCTGATTTGCAATCTCTCGCACAATCAGGACGCTCTCGTCCTTCGACGGCGGGCTCACTTCAATCTGATTAAAGAAATCCTTTTGCCGACCCTTTAGAAGACCCGACTGTTCTGAATTTGCCTCCGTGATCACTGAAAAATTAATCGGCGATGATTTTCGCTTTTGATCTTCAATAAAAGACTCAATGATCTCAAAGGCAGGTCTCTGCGCACCGGCGGCAGGCCCTGCGTCCGTAAGATCTGAGAGCCTAGGAAAAAACAAAACCACATTTCGCACGCCGCTCTCTCGAGCTTTTTTTTCACTTTCTTCGAGACTACTCCTCAAAGTCTTCTCAAAACTTCCTAAGACGCCCGATGAAGAGCGTAAGGCCGCCAGATTGAGCTCGATCACCTCTGTCGAGTCCGGCATGCGTCGAACGGCTTCGTTGACTAAGGAGGTTTTGCCTACGCCTCCATTTCCGACCAACAGCACATGCGGGCGAACCGACTGCTGAATCGACTGCACAATCTTATCGGGCAAGTTTGAGTTTCCAAAAGTTTTTGGCAAGCTGCCCACAATGGCTTCTTGGGTCAGCATTCGCGCCGCATTGTCCAAAAGAATTTTGCAGGCATTCGGCAGAGCCAAAATCGATGAGATCGAAACAAAAGAGCATGCAAAAGCGCTTACAAAAAAGCGAAGAATTGAATGCCAAAAACCAAGGCTTTGCCGCAAAGGAGCTCTCCTCACCCCACTAGGTGTGCAAGGCATATACCATAGGGCTTTGAAAAAAGCTGAGAGAATCCAGCTATGAAAAGATTTCGATGCGCTAAGAAAGGACGGAATTTTCGATATTTAGATCGCAAAAAAAACTGGGCAGACCTTTTGGATCTGCCCAGCTCAAGAATCTATCGATGAAAGAATCTTTAAATTCTTTTCAAATCACTTAAGGACGTGCACCCAAAACAGCGGTGCTGCAATGTCCCGCAAGACCGCTGGCCACGAGCTTTCCATCCACCATTTCGCCACGCTTACCAGAAGCGCGCTCTGAAGCGTCGATTTTTCCATCGCCGTTTAAATCAGCGATCGGTCCAAAAACAATGTTCGCTGCTTCGTCTGCGCCAACAGTCGAGGCTAATTTCTGCTCAACAGCGCCCCAAACGGCAGAGACAAAAGCCGATCCAGACAAATCACGGCCTAAGCCGTTGCTGACTTCTACTGCAGTTTCAAGAACTCCATTCAAGCCTTGAAGAACCGCAACTGAATCTTCTCCCTGAGAAGCTGCCGAAGTGAAAATGGATACTGCTCCATAGGGACTGTTAGCAGTTGCTGTAACGGCAGGCTTTCCGTTGATCAGAGAGTAAGAAGTTACTTCTAGCGACTCGCCACCAGTGAAGTGCGCATCCAATTTTTTGGCTTTATCCAAAGCTTCAGTTCTCAAATCAGCAATCGCTTTTGCGCTGGTCACATCTACATTTTTAGAAATCATTCCATCGGCACCTTTGCCTGCCATGCTCGAAAGCAAATCACAGGTCACAGTGCTGGTCGCGTCAGCAGTGTTTGAAACGCTGCTCACAATTCCACTGGCTACATCGGCTGCAGTGGTTTTTGCACTGATTGCCGAAGTAAAAGCGGCAGAGGCCATTTGAGATTGAGCTGCCGAATCAGCGGCTTTACCCACCACTTCGTTGATTACTTTAGCAAAAGTGGATTGAGCAACAGCAGGAGTAATTTTGACGCCTTCTCTTTCCATTTTTGCAAGAGCTGCCGCGTAACCTCTCTGAAGCGCACTTGCTTGAGTCGCGTCTAATTTAGCCGCTCTTACATAGTTCGCTGTTGCATTCTGAACAACGACGTTTAAAGGCTGCCCATTCATCACAGTTGTCAAAGGTTGGGCGACCTGCGCAGGGGCCGCACTCGGGCGGGCCGGCGCTTGAACGGGTTGAGCTAAAGCCACGCCACCCATCGAAGCTACCGCGATTGCGAAACCGCTCAGCTTCACGATATTAGTCAAATTCAACATAGTGTTCTTCATCGATAGTTCTCCTAAATTCTTTTTTTATTCAAGGCCAGACCTCTGCCGGTGTCCACACCCGCTTCGCCTAAAACCTCGTGCCGCCTTTGATGATGAGGGATTGAAGATCTTTTAAGCCTTCCTAAAACCTAAGGTCTATCGAAGACTTAAGTAAGCCAGCAATCCCCACAACTTCTCCGTACAACACCCTTCTAAAGCACGTGTGGAACAGAGTGTCAATGGGCAGCACTTGTGCCCCCCCACTTCTCTAAAGGCTTCTTAAAAATCAAAGAGCAGGGGCGGATCTTTATCTCTCCGTCCCACTCCACTCCTCGCAAGGCCCGGGCCGCCCAGATCAACCTAAGGAAACCAATGGAACCGGATACTTAGCTTTAGAATGCGAAGGGGGGGCGAGACAATGTCTGGACAGCTGCGACCCCTGGCAGCCTCAAGCGTTTTTCAAAAGAAAACTCTTCTTTAGAAAAGCGTCGCCAGCCGAAATCTTCGACTAGCTTACCTTTCGACGGGCCTCGATAAGCTCTACCGCCTCTTCGAGCGTCAGATCCTCAGGTTTCTTTTCTTTAGGAAGAGAGGCATTGAGTTTTCCACACTTGACGTAAAGTCCGTAAGGTCCGTCAAAGAGCTCGATCGGCGTATCTTCTTGCGGATGCAGACCCAGCTGTCGAAGGGGGGCTGCGCGCCTTCGACCGCCTCGACCCAACTTAGGCTCGGCAAAAATCTGAAGCGCCCGCTCAAGATTTACAGAGAGCACCGAATCTTCTTTTTTAAGAGAACGATACTCAGGCTTCTCTAGCCCTGCCCCTGACTTCACCACATAAGGACCAAAGCGACCCATGCCAGCCTTAACCGTATGCCCCCCCGCATCGAGACCCAATGTTCTTGGAAGTCGCAAGTAACCCAGCGCTTCGTCTAGAGAGAGAGAAGTCAATTCCACTCCCTTGGGCACCATTGCCCGTTTGGGAGAAGCCACTTTGGGAGCTGCTGTTTTTTTGGAGGACTTCTTTTTGCCTTTTTTCTTGGAGGACTTGAGATCGCTTTTTACATCGCGCTCCGAGAGCTCCTCAAGCGAAAGCTCCTGAGTGCTGGGCTGCTCTCCCGTTCCCAACTGTAAATAGGGGCCATAGCGACCGTTCATCACAAAAACATTGTGACCGGTCTGAGGGTCTACGCCCAAAGAGGGTGGCCCATCTTTTTTGGCCTGGATGAGTCGCTTGAGAATTTCTTCATCCACATCGGCCGGAGCCAAGTCTTCGGGAATCGAAGCTCTCACCGCTTCATCGGCCTTCTCACCCTTCTCAGCAATATAAGGCCCAAAGCGACCAATACGAAACTCAATATCTGGAAATTTATCGATACGAACGGAGCGCGCCTCTTCAGGATCAATATTTTTTTCGCGCTTCAAAATTTGCTCGGCTAAACCTTTTTTCTTATCCGAGTAAAACTCACGCAAAAATTCGAGATAATTTTTGTGGCCGCGTGCAATTTGATCCAAGGTCTCTTCGAGCTCGGCCGTAAACTTATAATCCACGAGTTCTGGAAAATGCTTCTCGAGCAAATGAACGACAGCAAAAGCCGTGAAGGTCGGCACGAGCGAAGTCCCCACGCGACGCACATATCCGCGGTCAATGATCGTTCCAATAATAGACGCGTAAGTGGAAGGACGACCGACACCTTCTTTTTCGAGTCGCTGAACCAAAGTGGCCTCTGTGTATCGAGCCGGAGGTTTGGTTTCGTGCTCCGTCACATGCGCCTCGGTGAGTTTGATTTTTTGACCGGGCTTCATCTCGGGCAAGAGAATCTCTTTCTCTTCGAGCGCTGCTTCGACATCATCGGTGCCCTCGACATAAGCGCGCAAAAATCCCGGAAACAGCATTCGCGTTCCGTTGGCCTGAAACTCCGCATCGGCCACATCAATGATCACGGCTACACTGAGTTGCTTGGATTCAGCCATTTGCGTGGCCATGGTTCGCTTCCAGATCAACTCATAGAGATCTTTTTCTTTGCCTTTAAGGGGTGTGTCCTCAGGCCTCAAAAAATCTGTTCCGGCAGGCCGAATGGCCTCGTGAGCTTCTTGAGCATTTTTTGAACTCGATTTGTACTGACGAACTTCAGCACTCAAAAATTCTTTGCCGTAAAGTTTTTCAACCTGGCGACGCGCTGAAGCCACCGCTTCGTCGGATAAAGAGACGGAGTCCGTTCTCATATAGGTGATAAAACCCTGCTGATAAAGACTTTGAGCGAGGCGCATGGTGTCTCGAGTGCTGAGTCCAAGTTTGCGGTTCGCCTCTTGCTGAAGCGTTGAAGTAATAAAAGGAGGCGCAGGCTTTCGCGAAATCGGCTTTTCGTTCACTTCTCGAACTGTCCAAGTCTCGCTTTCGATTTTTTTAGCCAGTGGATCGGCTTCGGCCTTCGTGAGCAGGCGAACATCCTTGCCGCCTATAATTTTGCCCGTCGTCTCATCAAAATCTTTACCGGTGGCAATTCTCTGATCTTTCCAGCGCTGAAGCTTGGCCTCAAAACCCTGTGAGGCCGCTTGAAGCTGAGCCAAAATTCCGCAATAGAGTCCTTTTTTAAAGCGCAGACGCTCGGCCTCGCGCTCTACAATCATGCGCACCGCGACGGATTGCACTCGTCCTACTGAGAGTCCGTAGGCGATCTTTTTCCAAATCAAGGGCGAGAGCGAATAGCCCACCAGCCGATCGAGGATTCTGCGAGACTCCTGAGCCTGAACGAGCTGAGAGTCGATTTCTCTAAAATTCTCAAGTGCTTCTTGAATGGCCTTTTTAGTGATCTCATTAAAGACCATGCGCTTCACGGGCACATCGGGCTTTAAAACCTCTACCAAATGATGCGATATACTCTCTCCCTCACGGTCCTCATCCGTCGCCAGAATCAGCTCGGAGGACTGCTGAAGCTCATCCTTGAGCAACTTAATCACTTTCGACTTCTCTGACGGCACCACATATAAAGGAGAGAAGTCGTTTTCGACATCGATGCCCAAACTCGCCCATTTTTCTTTTTTAAACTTAGTCGGAATCTCTTTAGCAGACTTCGGAAGATCCCGAATATGCCCCACACAGGCCTCTACCTTATAACCCGCCGGCAAGAACTTGCGAATGGTCTTAGCCTTGGTCGGAGACTCCACAATCACTAATCGCTGCCCCCCACCGGGCACTCGACTTGAACTCTCTGAAATCTTTTCAGCACCTTTAGCTTTTTTAGCTTTCGCTTTTGCCATGAATTTCCAATCTCTCATCGATTGTATCGAAGTTACGGCTATTTACACGAAGAAACATTTTGACTCCCTACAGCAATTTCAAATCTTGGTTCAACAGGTTTTTCAAAGATGCGCCTTTTGCCGCACAGCTCAAATCGATTTTTTGGAAGTCGCGATAAAATAGAAGTCTCCACAGAAAGAGGCTTAGATCATGAAAACTGAAAGCTCGTCTGAGATCTCTGCCTGGATTCAAAAATTTCTGGAGCATGAGTCGCTCCATAAAAAGTTTAGTCCAGCGACTTTTCGATCTTATCAAGTGGATCTTCAGCGACTCGAAAATTTTTTTTCCTCTTTGCAGGAAATCCATGAAAAAAAATGGCGCTCCTTTTCTCTCCATCTTTTTGAGAACCTAAGTCCTCGGTCGATTCAAAGAGCCTACTGCAGCTTGTTTAAGTTTTTTCGATTTGTGTCGGATTCCGGAGAACACACCCATCTCTTGCGGCTCGAGCGACCGCGGGCTAGACCCTCACATTCTCTGCCCAAATCGATTTCGTTCGATGAAATATTGAATCTTCTTCGTCAAAGCTCTCGTTCAGAGACTAGACTTCTTTTAGAAGCCTTGTATGCCACTGGAGCCCGAATCAGCGAAATCTGCTCACTGCGATGGTCGCAAATCGACCTTGAAACCAAGACGCTGCGCGTTTTGGGCAAGGGACGGCGAGAGCGTGTTTTGCCACTAGCGGGAGCATTTTTATCCCAGCTTGAATCCATGACAGATCAATCCGGCCACCTCTTCAAAAGTCCTCGAAACGCCAAAAAATCGCTC
>JBILFF010000168.1:0-3455 GCA_044351695.1 Bdellovibrionota bacterium | reverse complement strand
CGATCTACAACTACGGAATGAAGCGGATCCATGACTTTTTAGAGCGTGGAGAGTCTCCAGACAGCGACCATGGTCACCGCGCACGCTTTGAAGATGCCGCTTTGGCCCATATTTTTTGGTATCCGCTCGATGAGTTTTCAGAACACGACTATCGCTTGATTCTCAAGCATCTCGAAGCGCTTCAAAGAGACTCGGGCGTGATTCGCTATCACGACGATATGTACCTGCACACGCTCTACTACTTTGGACGGGAGAATTCGGACGCGCAAATCCCTATCGATTTTTTGGCATCGAATAGAGAACTTCGAGCTCACGAACTTTGGAAGATTTTTCATCCGCGGCAGCCTGATCGAGCAGATCCTTTGTTTGGTCAGGGCTTAGAGCCACAGTGGTCGATCCACAACTCGGTCATCGCCTACGGAGCTTTGTTTTTATACGAACGCTTTAAGAAACCTGAGTACCTGGCACTGGCAGAAGAACATACACTTCGCTCACTGGCCCAAGTGACCGGCACGCAAGTCCTGCCCAGCTTGGATGGAACACCCACGCCCATTCGCAAAGTCCCCGAGGCTCGCTCGCCCCTCTATCTGCATATCCGAAAAAATGGAGAAATCGTCGAGCGCATAAAACTCATGGTCCTCAGTAATAATTCGCCTCTTTACTGGGCGACCGCTGAGCAAGCGGTGCTGCTCAAGCGTTGGCGCTCCTCTTTGGCCTCTTCAAAAGCTGAAAACCCCTGATCAAAGCCGATCTTTCCGGCCGCTCAATAATCGAACATTTTACCCGGATTCAAAATTAGGTCTGGGTCGAATATTTTTTTAAGCTCTTTCAAAAGCCGGATTTCTGAGTCAGAGCGAGTGAATTTAAGAAAATCTTTCTTAGTGAGTCCGACCCCATGCTCAGCCGACACACTGCCCTCAAATTTTTGCACGCATCGAAAAAGAATCTCATCCACGCTGCGACACTTTTGGACAAACTCGTGGATGGCAAGAGCCTCGGGCTTTAAAATATTAATGTGTAAATTACCGTCACCAATATGGCCAAACCAAAGCACTTCAAAGTCTGGATACGCGCGGCTCACCGACTCTTCCAGCTCTTTTACGAAGGCAGGAATTCGTGAGCTTCGCACAGAGATATCGTTTTTGTAGGGTTTATAAGGAGCAATGGACTCTGAAATATTCTCGCGAAGCGTCCAAAGCTCTCTCGCCTGTGCATCGCTGGAACTCACCACTCCGTCGACTGCCAGCCCCTCGTCAAAAAGCTTACCCAAGCTCTCATCAAAAAAATCGTCACTGGCGGCCAGCGGCTTCTCGACCTCAAAGATCAAATGTAAAGAATGCCGCGCCGAAAACGGCTCGTCTTGTCCTGAGCGCTCTAAAACTTTGTCGAGCGCGGCCCGATCAAAAATTTCAAAAGCTAATAGCTCAAGTGACTTTCGAATCCGCACAAAGATCTTCATGGCCGACTCCCAAGAATCAATGGCGAGCAAAATCACTTTGGTTTCGAAGGGAAGACGTGTGAGTCGAAGGTCTGCAGCTGTGATGAACGACAGACAACCTTCGGAGCCAATCATCAAGTGCCGCAAATCAAAGCCCGTTGCGTTTTTAACGAGACCATGATTGAGACGAAGAAGCTCACCCGTGCCGGTCACACAGTCTAAGCCCGAAACCCAATGGCGAGTGAGTCCGTAGCGAAGCACATTAATGCCGCCCGCATTGGTGGCTAAATTACCACCAATTTGACTCGAGCCACTCGAAGCAAAAGCGACAGGAAAAAAATAACCCTTCTCTTGTGCAAACTCCTTGGCCTGATCGGTGACGACGCCCGACTGTACTCGAAGATGAAGATCCTCTTCATTGAACTCTAAAATTTTATTCATTTTTTCAAAAGAAACGACCACTTCGTTTTGCGTAGCCACCGCTCCGCCCGAAAGGCCCGTGCGTCCGCCAGAGGGTACGAGCGCTACTTTGTTTTTGCGTGCCCAGTACACCAGCTCCACCACTTGAGCCTCTTCTTGCGGAAACACCACTGCCGAGGCCTGGATCTTAAAATAGTTAGTCCAATCTTTGCCATAAATCGCAAGTTGATCGGCCTCTTGACTCCACTGATCCTTTGAAAAAATTTTTTGAAGCTCGGCGAAACTCTGGCTCATCCTCACTACTCTAATGCTCGACAGGCTGGTGGCAAAGACTAAAGATACAGCATGCATGACTGTGTGATTATTGGAGCGGGAATCAGTGGCCTCATGGCCGCTCGAAAGCTACTCGATGCCGGTCGAAGCGTTTTAATTCTCGAAAAATCACGGGGTCCAGGAGGTCGAATGGCCACACGCCGCATCTCGAGCCCCCAGGGCGAAGCCCGACTGGATTTTGGAGCTCAGTACTTTACCGTACGCGAGGCTGAGTTTTCGCAGTGGGTGGAATCACAGGCTGAATCTTGGGGCCTGCGAGCTTGGAAAGAGGAGTTTTTCTCGATGGATCGAGACGAGCCGCAAAAGCCCACACGTCGATGGATTCATCCCGACGGCCTCAATGCTTGGGCTAAACAACTGGCTCATGGTCTTTCTCTTAAAACCGAGTGGCGGCTCGAGAGTGTTTCATTTTCGAAGGCTCAGTGGGAGCTCCTCTCAACGACCGGGCAGATGGAGCGCGCAAAAAATCTGGTGATGACGTGTCCTCTTCCACAGAATTTAGAGATCCTGCGAAACAGCAATCTGGAACTTAAAGGGCTTCCTTCTGTTGATCAAAATTTTTATGAGTCGTGTATTGCGCTTCTGGTGGTGCTCAAGGCGCGCAGCCAAACTCCGGATGCGGGCTTTTGGCCCTCAAAGGATTCTGCATTCTCTTGGGTGGCCGATAACCAAAAAAAGCAAATTTCATCCATCGCCGCTCTCACTTTGCACTTCAAACCAGAGCTATCCCGGGAGCTTTGGGATCGCTCAGAGGCCGAGATTCTGGATCGAGCGCGTCCCGAGATCGAGACCTGGGGAGAAATTGAAACTTATCAAGTGCATCGTTGGAGGTATTCTCAGCCGCTCGATCGCACACCCAAAGACTTGTTAGCTTGGCGGAATCCAGGAAATCTTGTTTTAGCTGGAGATTATTTTTCAGGGGGTCGGGTGGAGGGCGCCGCTCTGAGCGGACTTAAAGCCGCTCGGACAATGATCGAGTGGACTTCTTAAACTTGCCGCTTCCCGCGAGAGCGCTTAATCTGCAGCCATGAGTTCATTTACTGCTCTTGATCGTATTTTTGAAGCCCTTTGGAAAGACTATTCCTCGATTAATCCACAAGCTTTTGCAATTCATCGACTGCTCGGCGCGCGTGGCGAAAGCATTTTTAACGATCACGTGGCCTTTCGAACCTATAATGATTCGCGCGTGAGTTTAGAGGTCATGGCGCAAGTCTTTAAAAAGTATGGTTATGTCGAAAAAGACACCTACCACTTCGAAGAAAAA